>CAZEAX010000549.1:0-3242 GCA_964510405.1 uncultured Streptomyces sp.
GATGATTTCGCGCGGCGTCGCCGCCGGCGCGAGCATGCCGTACCAGATCGGCACTTCAAAATGTTCGAGGCCCGCTTCGGCCGCCGTCGGCGTATCGGGGATCACGACCGAGCGATGGTCGGACAGCACGGCGATCGCGCGCGCCCGCCCCGCCTGGATCTGGCTCGCGGCCGCCGGCGCGGCCATGATCAGCATGTCGACTTCGCCGGCGATCATGCCGACCAGCGCCTGGCCCGAGCCCTTGTAAGGCACGTGCACCATCTTGATTCCCGCGAGACTTTGCAGCAGCTCCGGCGCGAGATGCGTCGTGGTGCCGATGCCGCCCGAGCCGAACGTGAACTTGCCGGGATTGCGCCGCGCGAGCTGAATCAATTCTTTCAGCGTCTTCGCCGGCACCGACGGATGAACGAGCAAGACGTTTTGAATGACCGCGATCTGCGATATCGGCGCGAGGTCCTTGGCCGGGTCGTAATTCAATTTCGCGTACAGCGACGGGCTGATCGCCACGAGCGGCGAGCTCAGCACGATCGTGTAGCCGTCCGGCGGCGCCTTCGCCGCGAGTTCGAGCCCGAGATTGCCGCCCGCGCCCGGCCGCGTGTCGGCGACGAACTGCTGGCCCGTTTGATCGGAAATTTTCTGCGCGACGGCGCGCCCGAGCAGATCCGTCGGCCCGCCGGGCGGAAACGGAAAAATCACGCGCACGGGCTTCGCCGGATAAGTCTGCGCGACTGCGACCTGCACCGACGCGATGAGCGCCAACGCAATCGCCGCAATCGCGCACATGGCGCGCAGGAAACTTTGCATATTCTCCTCCATGTCCGTTGCGCCGGGCATTGTGGCATATCCGTGCGCCCGCTACATCCCTGCCCGGGCGCGGGCGATGTCTCAGATTGAACCCATAATGAATAACGCGTTTGCCACGAGGCGAACGACCGCTATCGCCGCCGGAAGCGGACGGTACTGCGCTGCTTACACTTGCCTGCGCCTGCTCCATCGGCCAGCGGTTGCCTGCCAGAACCGACCAAAACCGACCTCTCACTGCCGGTCGCCGAACAATGCCGGAGCTATCAGTCATCGAAGCTGATTAATAGCCGCCAGTGCTCGTACACCAGCATTGGCCACTTGTCGATGTGAATGCCTTATGCACAGTTCGGCAATGGGACGCAACGTAATGGCCTCGAAATATTCGATCAAGTCTGGCGGGACTTCCGGAAGTAGCCCGGCGAGGATTTTTTTACCGTTCGTCACGACTCGAACCGCCTGCATGAGCGATCCCTTCCGATTTGGCGCTAATCTAAGCGCCGTTTCAAATCCGCTGCGATGCGCTCGGCCACCCCGGACGCGCCAAGCTGGAACGCCTCCACCAGCAGTTTGTCGTTCTGCAAGACGGTCTCGAAACTATCGAAGGAATATTTCTCCTCTAGCGGGACAAGCGTAACGCCCGTTTTCCGATGGGCTGGTACATACGCGAACGAATTCCTATACGCGATGGGCTCTCCTGCCGAGCGCGCAAGCCTCACAGAGGTCGTAAAGCCCGGCGTGAACTTCTTCTCGCTCTCGACCCAATTAATCACCGGAATCACCATGCCCAGATCGAGCACAGCCTCGTCAGCGTTTGCTACTCCTGCGAGGTTGGCGGCGAACTTGGTCGCCGAAGTACGGCTGGCCGACGCCACGCGTACTTCATAGCCCGCCCGCTCCAATGCTTCCTTGACGCGATCCGCATACGAGTCATGGAGGTCAAAGCCGAGGGCCTTGAACTTCGCACTTACTTCCCGCGAATACGGCTGGGTCTTATCCGCTCCCGAAGCAACCAACGCCCCGATGCCACCAAAGGCCAGCGCAGCGCCAGTATTGACACCCACACCGGCGACCATGACGCCGCCCATCCGATCAACGATCAATGCGGGCGTCGAAGATTTCAGAAGAACGATCTTCTTGATGTCAGCGTTGGCTGCTGCATCAAATGCCATGACGCTATTGGCCGGACTGGGCTGCGCCGTTGCAAGAGGCGGAATGCAAAGTAGCAGCGTCGCGCCAAAACAATACAGCAGCCCCTTAACCAACCGCGCCGCGCGGCTCAGTACACGCTGTGAATTTTTCATTCGATGGCAAAGAGGGAACGACAAAGAAGGCACTCTACTCCGACGAGATCAGGCCCTCAACAGCTGCAGCCTCAGTCGGCAGATAGTCCACGTTCGACCGGCAGCTTTGGAGGAACGTGGGCGTCCGGTTCGGGTCGAAAGCAAACGTTCAAACTGAGACACTACCCGGGCGCGGCAAGTGCGCTTTGCTTTATGATTACGCCGTTCTGAACCGACGGAAACAACGTGACCATACAAATCTGCATGGGCGGCTACGGCCCGCCGACGACCACCCACAGCCGCGCCATGAAAATGATCGGCGACCGCCTTGTCGCGCAGTTCGGCACCGAGGTCGACATCAAGTACGTGTGGAACGTGATGGACTTCGGCTACAAGGCCGAGGAAGTGTTGTGGATGAGCGAGCGCGGACTTTTGACCGTCGCCTATCAATCGACAAGCTATCTGACCGAGCGCGTGCCGGAACTCGAGTTCGCCGACCTGCCGTTCCTGTTTGCAAGTCTCGCAGAGGCGCGCGCGACGATGGACGGCGGACTCGGCGAGTACCTGAGCCGCAAGATCGAGGAGCGCGTGCCCGGCTACAAGATGCTCGGCTATTTCGAAAACGGCTACCGCCACATTTCCAATCGCCTGCGCCCGGTGCATCTGCCGGCAGACATGCGCGGAATGACAATACGTTCGCTGCCGAGCCGCATGCACAGCCGCACCTACGAAATGCTCGGCGCCACTCCGCTGATCATGGATTTGAAGCCGGCAATTGCCGCGATCACCGCGGGCACCATCGACGCGCAGGAAAATCCGCTCGCCAATACCGTCGATTACGGCGTGCACAAGTTTCACCGCTACCACACGCTGACCGGGCACAGCTATCTGTCGCGCGGCATCTACTGCAATCGCGCGGCGTTCGAGAGCTGGCCTGCCACACTGCAAACGGCGATGTTGCAGGCGACGCGCGAAGCCGTGCTCGCCCAGCGCGAGCTCGCCGTGCGCGAGGAGGAAATCGCGCGCAAGGCGATCGTCGCTGCCGGCGGCGAGATCGTGGAACTGACGCCGACGGAACGCGCCGCGTTCGTGCAGGCGGTGAAGCCGCTGCACGACGAAGCGCGCGGCCGCTTCGGCGAAGCGTTCGCGCTGTTGGAA
>CAZEAX010000550.1:0-3223 GCA_964510405.1 uncultured Streptomyces sp.
GACATGGTGCAGCTCGGATCGGTCGTCAATTATCGCGAGACGGTCGGCACCAATCGTTATCCGCGTTACAATCTGTATCCCTCCGCCGAGATCAACGGCGACACGATTCCGGGTTTCAGTTCAGGGCAGGCGCTCGCGGCGATGGAGAAAACGAAAAGCGTTGCGATCATCGAGAAGGCCCCCAAGCGCGACCGCGGCGGCAACAGCGCACTGACCGGGCACATGCGCTTCGCGTTCAACGGCATCGAGGACCTGCGCCCGCTGGTCAAGCATATGTCGGAGGCGGAGCTGCACAAGCTGGTCGAAGGCGGCTTGCCGCAACGCACCGAGTCCGATATCTGGGACGAAATCATGCGCGTCACCAATAACCAGAGCGACGAAGAGTTGTTGCAGGTGCACGTGACCGAATCGCTGAAGACGGTGCATTGGCTGGCGGGCAAGGGCCATGACTGGGTGCCCGCGCCGCCGACCAACGATAACGTGCTGAGCTTGAACGGCGGCGGAGCGGGGCTGCAGGAGCGCAGTTTTACCATGCTCGAGCGTGCGGGCGCAGCTTTTCATTACGAAACGTCCGCGACGGAATTGCTCGAAGATAAAACCGGTCGCGTCACCGGCGTGCGCGCGTTGACACCGCGCGGCTATGCGATGTTCTACGGGAAAGCCGTGGTACTCGCGTGCGGCGGCTTCGAAGCCAACGCGGAGATGCGCGCGAAGTATCTGGGCCCGGGTTGGGACACGGTGCACGTGCGCGGCGTGCCGTTCAACACGGGTGACGGGTTTCGCATGGCGCTCGACATCGGCGCGCTGCCGTACGGCAGCTGGTCGACCTGCCACGCATCGCCGCAGGACATCGCGCTGCCGAAATTCACGCTGCCTTCGGTGCACGTGCATGCCGACAGTCTGCACCGCTATATGTATCCGTACGCGATCATGGTCAATCTCAAAGGCGAGCGCTTCGTCGACGAGTCGTGGGACACGCGCGGGCGCACCTACGCCAGCATGGGGCGCGAACTGCTGGCGCAACCCGGCGGTGTCGCGATCCAGATACTCGACGCCAAGATACGCGAGATGAATCTCTATCTTCCAAACTATCGCAAGGCCACCACGGCCAAGGCCGACACGCTGGAAAAGCTCGCGGACGAACTCGATCTGCCGGTCGCAAATTTCGTGAAGACCGTGCGTGAATTCAACGCCGCGGTGCAGCCCGGCAAATACGATCCGAACCGCTACCAGCTCGACGGCAAGGGCACCGCGGGCATTTATCCGCCGAAGAGCAACTACGCGCTCACCATCGACAAGCCGCCATTCGAGGCGTGGCCGACGCGCTGCGGCATTACGTTTACGTTCGGCGGACTCAAGATCGACGCCAATACCGCGCAGGTTCAGCACGTGGCCGGGCGGCCGATCCCGGGTTTGTACGCGGCCGGCGAAATGGTGGGCGGCTTGTTCATCGGCGCGTATGCGTCGGGGTCGGGCATGATGTCCGGCGCCACGTTCGGGCGCATTGCCGGCATTCACGCGACGCAGGCGGCACTGGCGGCCTGACGCGGCGATGCAGATCGTCGTCACCATCAAGCAAGTCCCGGATCCGAACTTTCCGCCGGCAAACGTCAAACTCGATCCGAGCGGGCGACGCATCGGTTCGCCCATGGGCGTGCCGGCTGTCATGAACGGCTATGACGCAAACGCGTTGGAGGAAGCGCTGCGACTGAAGGAGCAGCACGGTGGCCGCGTGAGCGCATTGAGTCTGGGCGACGAGGCCTGCCGGCCGGTGCTCAAGCGCGCCGTCGCCATGGGGGCCGATCAGGCTCTGCTGCTCGGCGACGAGAACTGGCTCAACGCGGACAGCGGCGGCATTGGTGCAGTGATCGCCGCAGCGGTGCGCAAGCTCGGCATGCCCGATCTCGTGCTGTGCGGGCGCCAGGCTTCCGACACCGATGGCGGGCAGGTCCTGTTCCGGCTTGCGCATGCGCTCGGTTTTGCGGTGATCACACCGGTGTCGAAGATCGAGTCGTTCGAGGGCGGCGCGCTGGTAGTGCAACGGCAGAACGGTGATACGGTTCAACGCCTGCGCGTTCGCTTGCCCGCGTTGCTCGGCATCTCCAGCGAGATCAACGAGCCGCGTCCACCGAGCATGCGCGGCCTCTCCAACGCCACACGGATGCGCATACCGCGGTGGACCGCGGTGGACCTCGACGTTCCCGGACTGTCGGCGCGGGTCGCACCGCGGGGCGTACGCGTGATCGAGTCCTCCTCGATGGCGGAACTGGTCGAAGGCGATTCGGGTATGCAGCGCGGTATTGCGCTGGCGGAGCGATTGCACGCGCAGGGATTGATCTGATGCCGGGCGTGATCGTATTCGGCGAATTAGCGGGCGACGATCTGCACGAAGCATCGCTCGAGGCGTTGACGGCGGGGACGCTGCTCTCGGCGCAACTGGGTGAGCCGCTGATCGGCGCGTTGTTGGGAGAGAATGCGCGCACCGCGGTTGCCGGTTTTCAGCGCGGAACGCAGCGCATGTTGCTGTACGAAAGCGGGGAACTTCGTCAATACGACGGCGAACGATTTGCGGCGTGCGCGCATCGGTTGGTCATGGACTCGGGCGCCCGCGTCGTGCTGGCTGCGCACACTATTCAAACCCGCGACTGGATGCCGCGGCTTGCCGCACGCATGGATGCCGGGCTGGTGATGGACTGCACCGCGCTCGCCGCGCAAGGCGATGCCCTGCTTGTCACCCGGCCGATTTTCGGCGGCAGCGTTCTGGGAGATTTCACTTTGTGCGGTACGCCGATGATGGCGACGCTGAGTCCCGGCGCGTTCGCGCCGGCGGAAACAATTGCGCATTGCGCGGTGGACGCGGTCGCGCCGGTCGCCGTTCCCGACCACGGGGTCACGTTGATCGAGGAGATCGCCGGCGACACCGGCGACGGACTGCGTCTTCAGGATGCGAAGATCGTGATATCCGGCGGGCGGGGCGTGGGCGGGCCGGAGAACTGGCACTACATCGAGAAGGCCGCGCAGGATCTGGGGGCGGCGGTCGGATGTTCGCGACCCGTCGTGGATGCCGGCTGGGTTGCGTCGCGTCATCAGGTCGGCATGAGCGGTACCACCGTTGCGCCGGAGGTCTACGTCGCCGTCGGCATCTCGGGCGCGGTGCACCATCTTGCCGGCATCGCCGCGGCGCGCACGGTGGTGGCCATCAATACGGACGCCGAAGCGGGAA
>CAZEAX010000551.1:0-3221 GCA_964510405.1 uncultured Streptomyces sp.
CGCCGCCCGGCCCCTGCGGACCACCGCCCGAAACGGTTCCGCTCACGCTGGCCGCGCTTACTGTCAACGATGCCGCACCGGTCGCCGCGATTCGACAGGAAATGCAGTTCCGCCAGATTGCCGGCGAGTAGATTGAATCCGTTATAGGCGTCGGCGTCCCGGTGCACTTGCGCGAGATAGTCGGCCGGACGCTGAGACGCGAGCAGATAATTGGCAACCAGTTCGCCCCGCGAGCGCGATGAATTTCTTGCGCTGCCGCCACGGTAATTCGTGACCGCACCAAATGCTCCGTCGCGGGTGATGCCCAGCCAGGTGCCGCCCTGTTCTAGGTCGCGGCCGCCGCAAATGCGCGGATCGTCTTTCCAGAATGTCGCTGCAGCCGTGGGGCGCGCATAGCTTTCGTCGCGATTGGCCGCGACTACAAGCCTATAAGCAGGGTGAACTTTATGGGCGAACAGAATCAGGCACATCGATAGTGACTCGTTGCGCTCAAGCTGGTATGGCGTACGGGAGGTCCATGAATACCAGGCGGGTTCCGGTCGGTGATTTAAGGTGGACTTCACCGGCATTGAAACTTTCAATGTGCATCACCGCCAGCACCGCGTGCCCGCCATCGGGGCCCGCCGCGGAATTTACGATCATGCCGGTCGCCTGGTCGCCGGTGGCGGGGCTGTAAAGTTTATCGCCGGGCACGGGAATGTCTTCGCCGGTCACAGCGGCAAAGTACATCCGCTGCTTTAGTTTTCCCAGATAATGCATGCGCGCAACGATCTCCTGACCGGGATAGCAGCCTTTGGCGAAACTTATGCCGTTGATGAGGTCGAGATTGGTCATTTGCGGCACGAATTGGTCTTGGGTCGCCAGCGTGATGTAGGGAATGCCCGCGCGTATATTCGTCCAATCCCATGTTTCGCTGCTGACAGGTGCGAGGTTAGCGGCGAGATCATTGCTTAGCGCATGTCCGCGGTCGACGACAATCAAAAAGCGCTCGGCATCGAGCCGCAACAGACTTGCGCCCGCGATCGCGGTCATCGTCAAAGCATTTGCGGGCACATCTACAAACAACCGCGCAATGTGCGTTTTGGCGGTGGCGCCGACCGCTCCCAGCAATTCGTATTCGTCGCTTGCATCATGAATGTTGACCTTTGAGCGCAACACGTACATCGACAGACGCCGGCGTATCGGTTCACACAGGCTGCGCGGCAATTGCATGGTGTAACCCGTGTTGTCACGCCACAACAGAAACGTTGCGAGCATGCGCCCTTTGGGGGTGTTATAGCTGCCATAAATCGCATGCCGCAGTTGCAATCCGGTGACATCGCAACTGAGCTGGCCCTGCAGAAATGCCTGCGCGTCCGTGCCTGAAAATTGGAGCAGCCCAAAATGGGACAGCATGGCAATCCCGCCGACTGTCGCGGTGGCGGCAACGGACGTTGCAAGCGCGTGAACGTGAACGGACGTAGATTCGCCGGCCATCGGCTAATCCACTGCCTGGACGGCAATCCCGCAACGATACCGCGCGGGCCTTGCTGGATTATCAAAATATTTATCTGGCATGTTGCGCTGTGATAGATTAATAAATTTTAAAAATCAAGTAGTTGTAAAAATCTATTAATTTGATAGATTTGACACGCGATTAAAGCTTGATTCTAATGCCAAATTGCAGGGTTCGGTGAGAACGCTTTGTAGCCTGGGGAGGCGTATGAAGACGCTTTATGAGCAACTGGGTGTGACGCCGCTGGCAAGTCACACAGCCATTCAGCAGTCGTATTTCCGGCTCGCCAAGAAACTCGATCCTAACAATCCAGCGCGTCCGGGCGGCGAGCGCACGCGGACAGAATACCTTGCGGTGCAAAATGCATATCGCACACTTTCAAATGCGCAAACGCGCGCAGAATATGACCGCACGCTGCAAATGCAGGCATTCGGACCAAGTCAAAAAAAAGCGCGGCTTGTGACCGGCGAATACGGATCCCGCTAAGCCAATCCTCACGGAGAGATGGGCGTGAAAAGATCGTTCTATGAGATGCTCGGAATAGCCAGGGATGCCGATCAGGCAGGGATCGATGTCGCGTACCGGCAGGCCACGGCGAGACTCAGCAGCGGGACGTCGCGCGGCGCGACGGAAGCGGTGATGGAAGCGCGCCTTATTCGTGACGGTTATCAAATACTCTGCAATCCCGAACAGCGCGCGCGCTACGATGCAAAATTGCTCGCCGACGAGGTGGACGTAAAGATCATGCTTTTACCGGACGACTCCTATGGGCGGCGCAGGCTGGGCGTAGGCACCGTGGTGTTAGTGGTATTGTCGTCGATACTTGGCGCCATCGTGTATCGCAACCTGTCGATCAAGATGGACGAAGTCCGCGTCGAACACGTGCAGGCGGTAGCGAAGCACAAGGACGAACAACCCAAGGCTGTTGTCATCGACACCATTTATGCGTCGCCAACCGTAGCGAACGCCTCACGCGACGCCGGTAAGCGTTAAGCCGCCCGGCACCGTTTCGCCAGCGCGCCGCCGCCCACCGCCTCATTCGCATGCTCAGAATCAGCCTGAGGCCATCCAGGCTGCTCGCCGTGCTGCTGACGCTCGCGCATGCCGCCGCAATCTCGATCGTGCTAATAGTCAACTTGCCGCACTGGCTCAAGGCCGTTGCGAGCGTGGTGCTGATCGTGCAGTGGGTGCTGGCAGTCCGCCGGCAGGCATTGTTGCAGGGAGCGGGCGCGGTGACCGCACTCGAAGTCACTTCTGATCACCGCGTAAACATCGAAACGCGTTCCGCCGGATGGTGCGAGTATGACGTTTTGGGCTCCACCTACGTCACTTCTTACCTGACGATCCTGAACTTGCGCCAGTCCGGCAATCGGGCAGCCAAGCACGTGCCGCTGCTGCGGGACAGTCTAAACTCAGAGGATTTCAGGCAGCTTCGCATATGGCTGCGTTGGAAGCAGGATAGCGTGAGGTCCTGACGCGTGCCGCGAATCGCTAAAGCCGGTAAAATTGCGCCGTTGCGAAGTCTACTTGGCTTTACTTCAAGCCTCAAAATCTTCTGTATTTACACTTCCAGCAGGAATTTTTCACAACATGAACCAGAAAATCAGCATGAAAAAAGGCGCCGACCCGTCCGACACCCTGGCGTGGAACATGAAGCTTATCTCGCACCACGAACTCGGCGGCTTCGGTGGCATGGGCGAGGGCATGAACATGCAACTGGCGCCGG
>CAZEAX010000552.1:0-3219 GCA_964510405.1 uncultured Streptomyces sp.
CGCCGATCTGCATCCCCCGATCAATCTGGATGCAGACACCTTGCGCGCAAGGTTTGCGCCCGGCAATCTCGGCCTCAGGCCGAATTCGGGCGGCGGTATCGCACTGCCGTACGGCATCGACTACAACCGCGAGGCAAAAAGCCTGGTAATGCCGCTCGACGACAAGAATGAATGGGGTGTCGGCGTCGGCTTGAACATGAATTCCTCGAAGATTATCGAGTTAAGCCCCGGCAGCGTACTGGGTCTGCAACAACCCAACCGCGCGCCCGGCCTCATGCTGCATAAGAAATTCTAAGCTGAATGGGGGCGCCCGGCGACGCGCCCGCCGGCATCGACCGCCATTGTTACAATGGGCCTCCAGTGGAGGTTCCATGGCCGGTCCCAAATCACTCAGTTTCGATACGCTGAGCCTGCATGCAGGCCAGCAGCCTGATCCGCTGTACGGCGCGCGCGCGACGCCGATTTATCAGACCACCAGCTTTGTTTTCAAGGACAGCGATCACGCAGCGGCGCTCTTCAACATGGAGCGCGCGGGGCACGTTTATTCGCGCATCTCGAATCCGACCTGCGCGGTGCTCGAAGAGCGCGTCGCCGCGCTCGAAGGCGGCGTCGGCGCGATTGCGACTGCCAGCGGACAGGCAGCGTTGCATCTGGCGATCGCCACGCTCATGGGCACCGGCTCGCATATCGTCGCCTCCAGCGCGCTTTACGGCGGCTCGCACAATCTTCTGCATTACACGCTGCCGCGCTTCGGCATAACGACGACGTTCGTCGACGCACGCGACGTCGACGCGTTCCGCGCCGCAATCCGGCCCGACACCCGGCTCGTGTTCGGCGAAACGCTTGGCAATCCCGGACTCGACGTGCTCGATGTGCCGCGCATCGCGGACGTTGCCCATGCGGCAGGGCTGCCGCTGCTTGTCGACGCCACATTCACCACACCCTATCTCATGCAGCCATTCGCGCTCGGCGCCGATCTGGTGTACCACTCCGCGACCAAATTTCTCGGCGGCCATGGCGTCGCCATCGGCGGCGTATTGGTGGACAGCGGTAAATTCGACTGGAAGGCTTCCGGAAAATTCGCGACGCTGTCCTCACCCTATGCCGGATTCCACGACATGGTATTCGATGAAGAGTCGACCGTCGCCGCTTTCCTGCTGCGCGCGCGGCGCGAAGGCCTGCGCGATTTCGGTGCCTGCATGAGCCCGACCAACGCTTTCAATATTCTGCAGGGAATCGAAACCCTGCCGCTGCGCATGCAGCGCCACGTTGAGAACTCGCGCAAGATCGTCGCATTCCTGAACACCCACGCGGCAGTAGACTCGGTTGTATATCCTGAGTTACCGGACCATCCCGATCATGAACTCGCGAAGAAACTGCTGCCGAAAGGCTGTGGTGCGATTTTCACCTTCAGCGTAAAAGGCGGGCGCCCGGCGGGCCGGCGCTTCATCGATGCATTGCGCATTTTTTCCCACCTTGCCAATGTCGGCGACGCGAAATCGCTCGTGATCCATCCGGGGAGCACTACGCACTTCCGCATGGACGAAGCGGCGCTCCGCGCGGCCGGCATTGGCGAAGGCACCATCCGCCTGTCGGTCGGGCTTGAAGATGCCGATGACCTGATCGAAGACCTCGGCCGCGCGCTTTACACCTCGCAAAAGGCCTGACCGGCGCAATGAAACTTACAATATTCGGCCGCCCCGCGTACGTTTATACGGCGGGCCGCCCGCTTGACGCGACGCTTCCGTCGATCGCATTCATACACGGCGGCGAGCAGGACCACAGCGCATGGGCACTGCAATGCCGTTACTTTGCGTACCACGGGTGCAACGTGCTGGTTCCAGATCTGCCCGGCCACGGCCGTTCAACGGGACCGGCTCTCGCGGCCATTCCGGAAACTGCCGCGTGGATCGCGGACATGCTGAAAGCCGCCGGTATCGAACGTGCCGCAATGGTTGGGCACAGCATGGGTTCGCTCGTCGCGCTCGACTTCACTGCTAAAAATCCGGAAAGCGTGACGAAGCTCGCGCTGCTCGGAACTTCCGTGCCAATGCCGGTGGCTGAGCCGTTGCTGCAAGCGGCAAGAACGAACGAGCACGTCGCGCTCGATATGATCAACGCGTGGTCGCACGGCAGCCGCGCCCACATCGGCAGCAATCCGGCGCCCGGCCTATGGATGCTCGGCATGAACATGCGCCTGATGGAACGTCAGGCGCATGACGTGTTGTACGCGGATTTCAACGCCTGTAGCCGCTATGCACCAGACATCGCGGCGGTGAGCAACATACAATGTCCGGTGCTTATCATTGCCGGATCCCGTGACCAGATGACGCCGCTGCACGCGACGCAAGCGCTCAAGGAACGGCTCCCGCATGCGCAAATGGTGGCGCTGAAAGGCGCGGGACATGCGCTGATGGCCGAACAACCCGATGCCGTGCTCGATGCGCTGATCGATTTCCTGTGAATCCCCTACCCGACGACAGCATCAAACGCTCCGCATTGATCATGCTGGCGATCGCGCTGATTGTATCAGCAATCAAACCGTACGATCGTCCCACGTGGCTGCTTGAAATATTTCCCGTGCTGCTGGGCGTGCCGCTGCTGCTCTGGTTCGACCGCCGGCGGCAGGTGACGCATTTGCTGTTCGTACTCGTCGTCCTGCACAGCCTCGTGCTGATCCTGGGAGGCGCCTACACCTACGCCCGCGTGCCGCTCGGATTCTGGATGCAGGAATGGTTCGGTCTCATGCGCAACGACTACGATCGCATCGGCCATTTCATGCAGGGCTTCGTGCCCGCGCTGATTACGCGCGAAGTGCTGCTGCGCGCCGCACGCCTGGGCAACCGCCACTTTCTCGCCTTTCTGTGCATTTGCGTGAGTCTTGCAGTCAGCGCGAGCTACGAGCTTATCGAATGGTGGGTGGCATTGGCACTCGGCAAAGGCGCCGACGAGTTTCTCGGCACCCAGGGCGATCCGTGGGACACGCAATCCGACATGTTCATGGCGTTGATAGGCGCCGCATGTTCGATGGCCATTTTGCCGAAGATGCATGACCGCGCGTTGGCGCGGCTACGCCCTGCCACCTGATTCGCGCCGCAGCATCAATCGACTTCATCGTCGGGCAGATCCGGATTTTCGAGCGGCGCATGCCAGTAGCGTCGATAAATTGTCCGATAGCGTTGCACCTTGATCGCATCGCCGCCGAGTTCGACCAGCAGT
>CAZEAX010000553.1:0-3212 GCA_964510405.1 uncultured Streptomyces sp.
TGGAAACGTTTCACCATCGCGCCTTCCTGCGCCGCCATCAGTCCGCCCGCCTGCGAGCCGACGATACCGAGCGTATGCTGCATCTGCACCGCGTCAAGATTGAGCATGCGCCCCGCCGCGGCCGCGGCGACGAATGCGCCGGACGTGCCCTGCGGGTGAAAACCGCGCAGGAACAAGCTCATGGTCGCCGCATTGCCGACGCGCGTGCCGACTTCGTAACCGGCGATCATGCCGGTGATCACGTCGCGTCCGGGCGCACCACCCGCCGCTTCCGCAAATGCGATCGCCACCGGGGTCGCGAGCGAACCGGGATGCACGATCGATTCCTTGTGGATATCGTCGAGCTCGAACGCGTGTCCCGCCGTGCTGTTCACGAGCACGGCGTGGGCCACGGTTGTTTTACCGCCGCCGCCGTAGATCGAGGCCACCGGCTTCGCCCCCTCCTCCTGCACCATCGCCTGCACGTGCCGCGTCCACGGCAGCGTCACGCCGAACAGGCAACAGCCGATGCTGTCGAGCGCGCAGTACTTGATGCGTTCGATCGCTTCGCGCGGAATGTCCGCAAATTTTAGATTCGACGCAAACGCCGCGAGATCGCGCGTTGCGTTGGCGAGTAAGGGCGCTTCAGTGCTGCTCATGGTGCGTGAGTCCTTGTCGGTAACTGTCGAATGGCGATTGCGATTTTCGCGGGCGTTGCGCTTTATTCCCGCGGTTCGACGTCCAGCCGTACTGCGATGCCGCCGAGTTCCTTCGATGCCGCGGGATAGCGTTGCATGACCAGCGGATCGTGGCCCGGGATGATGTGTTTCGGTGAAGCCGCGAGGCTGTGCAGGCGCGCGTATCCCTCAAGCGTGTCGCCTATGTTGTATACGGTCGGAAAACAGCGGTCTTTTTCGAAGTGCTCGTAATAATGCGTCGCATCGGACGCGAGCACGACCCAGCCGCGCTGCGTCATCACGCGCACCGATTGCAGTCCCGGCGTATGGCCGCCGATGTGGTGCACACTGATGCCGGGCGCGAGTTCCGCATTCCCGCGGTGAAACGTCACGCGGTCGCCGAACACGAGCCTGACCATACCGACGACATCTTCGACTTCTATGCTGTGCCGGAACCGCGTGTGCCGCATCTGGCGGCCGGTTGCGAATGCCATTTCCTCGTCCTGCAGGTGAAACTGCGCCTGCGGAAAATCGTGAAAAGTGCCGACGTGGTCGTAGTGCATATGCGTAATGATCACATTTTTGACGTCAACCGCCTTGACGCCCATCAAAGCCAGCCCTTCCGCCGGCGCGCGCAGAAACGTGCGCTTGCGGGCTTCGCCGACTTCGCGGGTAAAACCGGTGTCCACGACGAAGGTGCGTGCGGCATTGCGGATCAGCCAAACGAAGTAATCCATCGGCATCGGCGCATCGTGCGGATCGCCGCCGATAAAGTGATCGCGGCGCTGCGCGTTGCGCGTTGCATACTTGATTGCATAGACTTCGTAGGTTTCGTTCATTGCATTCCTGTCAGTTAATGCCGCGCCGATGGCGTTCGAACCGGCGGCCGATCGTCCGGCCGAATGCAGTCCCGCGTGCACGAAGAGTGAACACCGGCCCGGTCGCAATGACCGGGCAATCGTCAACCAACCGCTGCGTTGAAGCCTCCCCCGTCTGACATCCGGCCATCCCCCCGCCGCCGTTAATGAACCGCGGTCGGGCACGACGCGGACGTTGCGTAATTTTAATCGATCGTTGCGCCGGTCGCCTTGACGACGGCCGCCCATTTCGCGCGATCGCTTTTCACGGTGGCGCGAAATTGCTCGACGGTCTCGCTGCGCGGCGTGTTGCCGAGGTCGGCAAGCTTCTGGCGGATCGCGGGCGTCTCCAGCGCCTTGCGCACGGCGGCGTTGATCGCATTCGCGATTTGCGGGTCGAGTCCCTTCGGACCGAACAGGCCGAACCACGTATAGCTCTCGAATCCCGGCAGGCCGGACTCCGCGATCGTCGGAATCTCCGCCACCGCATTCACCCGGTTCCTGGTCGAGACGCCCAGCAGGCGCAACCTGCCTGCACGCCAGTGCGGAATAACGGTTTGCACCTGGTTGAATATGCAGCATGCGTCGCCCTTGATCACACCTTGCAGGGCTTCGGGACCGCCCTTGTACGGTACGTGCACCATATTGAGCCCGGCCTTGGCGTTGAACTCCGCGAATGCCAGATGCGTGCCGGTGCCGTTGCCGGTCGATGCGTAATTGTATGTGCCCGGATTCGCCCTGACCTTCTCGATGAACTCCTTGACGGTTTTCACGTCGATAACTTCGGGATTGATCGTGAGCACGTTGGAAACGTCGACGAGCGGCGCAATCGGCGTGAAATCGGTCTCGACGTCGAACGGCAGGTTTTTATAGAGCGCCGCATTCACGCCGTGCGTCGCCGCGGTGCCGAGCAATATCGTGTAGCCGTCGGGACGCGCTTTCCACACGTATTCGGATGCGATATTGCCGCCGGCACCAGCCTTGTATTCGGTAATGATCTTCGCATTGAGCGATTTCTCGATCGACTCCTGCAGCGTGCGCGCGACGACGTCGACGCCGGAGCCGGCGGGAAATCCCATGACGATGGTGATCGGTTTCGAGGGCCAGTCCTGCGCCAGTGCCGGAACGGCCGCCAGCGCGGACAAGACCGCAGCGGCAAAAATTTTCAACATATGGGAGCGCGCAGGTCGCATGGGATTTTCGACTCGGTTGGGAAAAAATTGATCTGAATTAGCGCACGACGAACATCACGACTTCACTTTATAACCACCGCGCCGATGATGCAATAGCCGCTGCCGCGCGATGGCGTCACGGTCAACGCACATCGGCGCCGACCGCTTCTCCGACGGACCGAAAGCCGTCTGCACGCAGACGTTCCGCGAGATCGCGCTTGATGCGGACAATCAGTTCCGGACCGTGATAGACGAGCGCCGAATACAATTGCACGAGCGACGCGCCGGCGCGGATCTTCGCATAGGCATGCGCGCCGCTCGCCACCCCGCCGCAGCCGATCAGCGGCAGGCGACCGCCGCTGCAACGATACATGGCGGCGAGACAGCCATTCGCTTTGGGAAGCAGCGGCAACCCGGAAAGGCCGCCGCCTTCATGTGCATGCGGACTGCGCAATGTCGCGGGGCGGTCCAGTGTCGTATTACCGACGATCAGACCGTCGATTTTCGTTGCCAGCGCGACTTCGGCG
>CAZEAX010000554.1:0-3195 GCA_964510405.1 uncultured Streptomyces sp.
TGCGCGCGGGCATCAATCTCGGCAACGGCGTGATTGCAACCCGCGATCCGGCCACCGGTGAGGCGCGCGGCATCGCCGTCAACGTCGCGCGTGAACTCGGCCGCCGGCTCGGCGTGCCGGTCGAACTCGCCGTCTTCGAACAAGCACGCAATGCGGTCGACGCCATGCAGGCCGGCGCGCTGGACGTCGTGTTCGTTGCAATCGAGCCGGTGCGCGCGGCCGTCATTGACTTCACCGCGCCGTACGCGGAAATCGAAGGCAGCTATGCGGTGCCGGCCGAATCGCCGATCCGCAGCGTTGAAGACGTCGATCGCGCGGGCGTGCGCATCTCCGTCGTGGCGCGCAGCAATTACGATTTGTTTCTGAGCCGCACGTTGAAGCATGCGCAACTCGTCCGCGTGGACACCACGCAGGGATCGGCCGATGAATTCGTCACGGGCAGGGTCGATGTGCTCGCCGGCGTGAAGCAGCGCGTCGACGAAGCGGCTGCAAGGTTGCCGGGGTCGCGCGTGCTCGGCGGCCGCTTCATGGCCATCCGGCAGGCGATCGGCACGCCCAAAGGACGCGCCGCGGGTCTCGCCTGGCTGAAAGAATTCGTCGAGGACATCAAAGCGTCGGGGCTGGTCGCGCGCGAAATCGAGCGAGCCGGGCTGCGCGACGCAACGGTCGCGCCGGCGGCGCCGCTGCACTGAATAATGGAATCTATTGCTTGAGCCCGAGACGCTCGACGGCGCGCTTTTCATCCTCGGCCGCCCTCCGCGCCCACTGCAGATAGTCGTCGCCAGCCATGTAGTACGGCGACATGCCGACGCGGTCGAGCGCTTTGACGAACACCGGGTCGTCCATCGCGCGGCGGAACGCGTCGTGCAGAATTTTTACGATCTTCGTGTCCATGCCCTTCGGCCCGGCGATGCCCCACGGTGAATTGGCGACAATGCCGTAGAGTTCCTTGAGCGTCGGCACGGAGGGTGCGCGCGGCGTGCGGTTGTCGCCCCACATCACGAGCGGGCGCGCCTGGCCGGCGTCGACGAGTTCCCATGGCGGAGAGCCCGCCTGCGCCATCACCTGCCCGCTGCGCAGCGCGGTGACCGCGTCGGCGCTGCCTTTGTACGGCACGTGCAGCCACTGGATACCGAGGCGGCCCGACAAATCTTCCATCGTCAGATGCAGGCTGGTGCCGATGCCGGGACTCGCGAAGCTCACTTTGCCAGGGTTCGCTTTGGCGTAGGCGATGAACTCGTCCCACGTTTTCCACGGCGAATCGGTACGCACGCTGACACCGAATTCGTAGCCGGCAACGTTGAGTATCCAGGTGAGATCGTTAATCGGGTCGAACGCGGTCTTCACGATGTGCGGCAGGCGGAACACGCCGAGCGGAATTTGCGACAGCGTGTAGCCGTCGGGTTTGGCGCTCGCGGCCATGTTCTGCGGACCGAGTGCGCCGCCGGCACCCGGCCGGTTGTCGACAACGATGCGTTTGCCGAGGTTGCGCGAAGTAACGTCCGCAAGCGCGCGCAAGGCGATATCGGTGTTGCCGCCCGGCGTCCACGGACAGATCAGCGTGATCGAACGGTCCGGAAAAACCTCCGCAGTCTGCGCGCGGACGCCGCTCAAGCAAGCGAACCACGCGATTGCGAAAACTGCTACTACGCTTTGATGACGGGGCATGAGCACCTGCCGCTCCTCGCTGCAGGGCGCTTACATCTTGAGCCCCATGCGCTCGACGACCGCCCTCTCCTCGTCATTGAGCTGCTTCGCGAATTTTGCGTAGTCTTCGCTGCTCTTGTAAACGTTGTCCTGATCGTAACGCTCGAGTATTTTCTGATAGGCGGGATCGTCCATCGCCTTCTTGATGGCGTCGTGCAGGATCTTCACGACCTTCGGATCCATGCCTTTGGGCCCGGCAATGCCGTACGGCGAATTGGAAACGATGCCGTAGCCGAGATCTTTCAGCGTCGGTACATTCGGCCAGCGCCGCGTGCGGTTTTCGCCCCACGTGACAAGCAGGCGTAACTGCCCCGCATCGACCAACTCCCCCCAGGTCGACGAATCCGCCATCGCCGTAACATGCCCGCCGCGCAACGCGACCAGTGCCTCGGAGGCGCCCTTGTACGGTACTTGCAGCCACTGAATGCCTTCGCGGCGTGCGATTTCTTCCATCGTGATATGCAGGCTCGTGCCATGGCCGGGGGTCGAATACGAAACCTTGTTCGGGTTTGCCTTGGCATACGCGATGAATTCCTGCCATGTTTTCCACGGCGAATCGGCCTTTACCGCGACGCCGAACGTATAGCCCGACACATGTATGATCCAGGTGAAATCGTTCAGCGGGTCGAAACTCCCTTTCTGCATGTAGGGAACACGGAACACGGTGATCGGCATCTGCGAGATCACGTAGCCGTCGGGCCTGGAATTTATTATGGACGCGGGACCCAGCGTGCCCGCGACACCCGTTCGATTGTCGATAATGACGCGCTGCCCGAGTTGCCTGGCCATCGCATCGCCCAGCGCGCGCATCGCCACGTCGGTCGCGCCTCCCGCGCTGTACGGGACGACCAGCGTGACCGGCTTGTCCGGAAAGTTTTGCGCAATTGCCGGCCACGCAAAAAACACACCGAGCAATCCGCACAGCCAACGCCATGACGCTATCCGCATGATGCCTCCCCCTATATGGTTATACCTTGGCTATAGCTTTCTTACGCTCCGCTTCGCGCAATCGCAACACCCGCCGCTGCACTTTGCCGGTCGTCGTCATCGGCAATGCGTCGATGAATTCGATTTCCTTCGGATATTCGTACGGCGCGAGCTTGCCGCGCACGTGCTCCTGAATTTCGACTTCGAGGTCTTTCGACGGCGTCACGCCTGCCGTCAGCACGATAAACGCTTTGACGATGTTACCGCGCTCCGCATCCGGGCTCGGCACGACCGCCGCGTTTGCCACCGCCGGATGCTTGACGAGGCAGTTCTCGATTTCAGACGGGCCGATGCGGTAGCTCGCGCTCTTGAACACGTCGTCGGCGCGGCCCTGGTACCAGAGGTCGCCGTCAGCGTCGGTTTTGGCAAGATCGCCCGTGCGACACCAGTTGCCGGTGTACTTGGCGCGAGTCGCGTCGTCGTTTTTCCAGTAGCCGAGGAAAAACACCGGATCCTGTTCGCCGTCGCGCCAATAGCGGTTGACCGCCACGTCGCCGATCT
>CAZEAX010000555.1:0-3191 GCA_964510405.1 uncultured Streptomyces sp.
CTTCAGCCCCGTGCGGTGGGCTCTGATCGAGCGATTGCAGAAACTCGGTCCGGTTAGTCTCCGGACCCTGGCGCGGTCGTTGGAACGAGACGTGAAGTCCGTGCATCGAGACGTCAAGGTTCTCGTTGAAGAGGAATTCATCGATCGAAACGAAGCGGGCCGGATTTACGTGCCGTTCGACCGGATACATGCCGAATTCGAAATGGCCCGCGTCGCAGCCTGAACGATGTAATTGGAAAATGCCAAAAAGTACTGCCGCGGAACTGCATGGGCTTCGTTCGTGAAATCCACCGCAGGTACAGCCGGCGCGTTACTACTCGCAGCTTTGCTTGCGCCATCCTTCGCGGATGCCAAAGATCCCGGCAGCAAAAGCCACGGCAGCAAACACAGCGGCGGTCATCCAAAGGTCACAGGCGTTGTCCGCGATTCGCATGGACGGATTGCCAGAAGCTCGAGTGCCAAGCATGCTTTTGAGAAGACACATCCTTGCCCGTCAACCGGCAAAAGTTCGGGCGCTTGTCCGGGCTATGTGATAGATCACGTCAAGCCTCTGGAGCGCGGCGGCGCGGACGGTCCGTCCAATATGCAATGGCAGACGAAGCAGCAAGCGAAGATTAAGGATAAGACGGAGTAAGAATGCAAGGTTAGGTCATGTAATGATGCATTCAGCGTTCTTCCCCGAACCCATACTGGAAGCGATGCGTGAAGCGAGGCTAGCAGCGAAGTCTGCGGGCTAAGTCGTTCAGGCGACGTCCGTCTGCAGAAAAGTTACACTGCGCTTTCCAGTTCCTGAAGTAACTCCTATGTCTTCGCACCTTCGCCAGCTAATCTTCTTCCTCGCATCGCTCGCGCTCCTCGCCTGCGACGTCTCCGCCCAGCCTTTCCCCGCCAAACCCATCCGCATCATCGTCGGCGCGGGTTCGGGCGGCGGAGTGGATACGATTTCGCGCCTGGTCGGCCAGAAGCTCGACGAGCTCTGGCGCCAGCAGGTGGTGGTCGACGACAAGCCGGGTGCAGGCGGCGCGGTCGCGAGCGAACTCGTCGCGAAGTCGCCGCCCGACGGTTACACGCTGCTCACGATGAGTATTTCATACGCGGTAATTCCGGCCTCGCACAAAAATCTGCCGTACGACCCGATTCGCGACTTCACGCCGGTCGCGGTGCTGGTGAACAGTCCCAACATTCTCGTCGTGCATCCGTCGCTGCCGGTGAAGTCGGTGAAGGAATTGATCGCGCTGGCGAAGGCGCATCCGGGCCAGCTTACTTACGCGTCATCGGGGAATGGCGGTGCGGCGAATCTTGTGATCGAGGCGTTCAAGCTGGCGACGGGCACCGATATCGTTCACATACCTTACAAGGGCACCGCGCCCGGCGTTATCGATACGATCGCGGGCCGCATTTCGCTGACGGCGTGCGCTATCGTCTCGGGGCTCGATTACTCGAAGCAGGGTAAATTGCGCGCGCTTGCGACAGTGGGGGCAAACCGCGCGAGCGCGGCACCCGATCTGCCGACCGTGGCCGAAGCGGGCGTGCCCGGTTATGCGGTCGATGTGTGGTACGCGATGTTTGCACCGGCGGCCGTCCCGGGTCCCGTACTCGCGAAACTGAATGGCGAGATCATCAAGATTCTTTACATGCCGGACATGAAAACGCGGCTCGCTGCGATCGGCCTCGAGCCCGCCGCCGAGCCGCTCGATAAAACCAACGCATACATCAAAGCAGAGGTCGCCAAATGGATGAAGGTCGTCACCGCCGCGAAAATCACGGCGGAGTAGTAACGAAAATGAGCAGTTTTGCGCGCGCGGTTCCGGAATTGCTCGCGGGCAAGCTCACGCCGCGCGAATTGCTCGAGCGTTGCCTGGAGCGCATCGCCGCGCGCGAAAGCGAAGTCAAAGCATTTGTCGTCTTGAACATCGAGGCCGCGCGCGCCGCCGCCGATGCCGCGACCGCACGCTATCGCGCGGGTGCGCCGCTGTCGAGCGTCGATGGCTGTCCCATCGGCATCAAGGACATCATGGACACCTGCGATCTGCCCACGCAAATGGGCAGTCCCGCGTTCAAGGGCTGGCAGCCGGTCTACGATGCGGCTTGCGTGCAGGCGCTGCGCCAAGGCGGCGCCGTGATCGTCGGCAAGACGGTGACCACCGCGTTCGCCTGCGGGGCAACGAACGTGACGCGCAATCCCCACGACATCGAGCGCACGCCGGGTGGTTCGTCGAGCGGCTCGGCCGCAGCGGTCGGAGCCGGCATGCTGCCTGTCGCGCTCGGCACGCAGACGCAAGGTTCGGTGCTGCGGCCGGCCGCGTACTGCGGCGCGTTCGGCTTCAAGCCGACGCACGGCGTGCTGCCGATGCAGGGTGTGCATCCGATCACGCTGACGCACGATCACCTGGGCGTGATCGGCGCAACTCTTGACGACGTGTGGCGCATCGCGTCGCATATCTCTTTGACGCAGGGCAGCCCCGGCTATGCGCCGCTCGACGGCGCGGCAGAGGCGCCGCCGGCGGCGCGCAAGCCGCTCCGGCTGATTCGTCTGCACATGCAGGCGTGGGAAGCGGAAGTCGAACCCGCAACGCGCGAGGCGTTCGAAGCCTTCATCGGGAAATTGAAACGCGCGGGCATCGAGATCGTCGACCGCCATTCAAACAAGGAGGTCGGCGAATTCGAGCGCGCGCTCGACGGCGGCTATATCGAGCGCTCGATCGAGCTGACGACCTACGAAATGAAATGGCCGTACGAGCAGTACGTGAAAAAATTCGGCAATCTGCTCGAAAAGCGCGTGCTCGATCGCATGGCGCATGCGGCCACGATGACGCCCGCGTATTACGCGAGCCTGCTCGCGGGCCGGCTGGCCATGCGCGAGCACGCGCACAAGACTTTGGCCGGCAGCGATGGCTTCATCACGTTGACCGCGCCGGGTCCGGCGCCGGTTGCACGCGACCATACCGGCAGCCGCGCGTATCAAATCTACGCGACCTTTATGGGAATTCCGGCGTTCAGCCTGCCATTGCTCACCGTCGACCGCATGCCGCTGGGCGTGCAATTGATCGGAATGGCGGGCGCCGACGGCGCATTGGCCGCGACGGCGAACTGGTTAATGCAAAATTTGCAAGGCATAAGCTAATTCCCGGAGAGCGATTGACGCAGCCAAATCCGCGCGGGTATATTGCTTTCCCCGCAATTGCTACCGG
>CAZEAX010000556.1:0-3190 GCA_964510405.1 uncultured Streptomyces sp.
CCGACGCCGGCCGTCAGCGCCATGGCAAGCGCCCCCCAAAACGTGACGCGCATGGCGCCCGTCATCGTGCTTGCGCCGCCCACGCGCGCCGCCACTCCCCCCAGGATTGCGAGAAACACCAGCGAAGTTCCGGAGACAACGATAATCAGGCCCGAATCGGGGACCATGGCAACGGCCAGCAGCGGCATGGCTGCGCCAACCGAAAAGCTCGCCGCCGAGGTCAGCGCCGCCTGAATCGGCCGCGCACTGAGCGTTTCCGAAATGCCGAGTTCGTCGCGGGCATGCGCGCCCAGCGCGTCGTGCGCCATGAGCTGCTCGGCGACCTGCTTCGCTAGTGCGGGTGCGAGGCCGCGCCCGACATAAATCGCCGCCAGTTCGCGGCGCTCGGCCGGCTCGTCAGCCGTGAGTTCCGCGCGTTCCATCTCGAGCGCGGCCTGTTCGGAATCCGCCTGTGAACGGACCGACACGTACTCGCCGGCAGCCATCGACATGGCGCCCGCGACCAGTCCGGCCACTCCGGCCACCATCACGCTGCCGTGACTCGCATGCGCTGCTGCGACACCGAGCACAAGGCTTGCAGTCGAAACAATGCCGTCGTTGGCGCCCAATACCGCCGCGCGCAACCAGCCAATGCGGTCCGTGCGGTGACGTTCTCTGTGTCGCGCTGCCATTATCGGGCCTCTCTTCGCTTTGAACCGACCGAGTGTTACCTATCGCAAAAAATGTTGCGCGCAACTGCTGGAACCTGAATATAGCCAGCGCATTCTACAAGGCGCTTGATTCAAGTCAAAGTCTTGTGTTCGGTATCGCACAGAGCGCAATTCGGCAGACCACTACATTAATCGCATTGCAACAAGGAGAAACGACATGAGCATCGGAATGATTTTATTGATTGTGCTTGTGCTGGCGCTGGTGGGCGTGATTCCCGCCTGGCCCCACAGCCGCGGCTGGGGCTACGGGCCCAGTGGCGGCATTGGAACGGTGCTGTTGATACTGCTGATCTTGGTCCTGCTGGGCAAGATATAGCGGACTAATTCGATTCCTGCACGCAAAATATTTTCCAACCTCAGAAAGGGCAATCATGAATAGCAAACTTGCGACAACTTTGGTGATCGGCGCACTAATTCTCCCCGTGACGGGCTATGCGGCGGATACCAAGTCGACGAAAGAAACCGTCAAGGAATCCGTCGCCGATTCGGTGATTACCACCAAGATCAAAGCCGAATACGCGAAAGACAAGACTGTCAGCGCGATGAACATCAAGGTCGACACCGACGACAAGGGCGTGGTCACGCTGAGCGGCAACGCCAAAAGCAAGGCCGAGTCAGACCAGGCCGTCAAGCTCGCGCACGACACCAAGGGCGTGACTTCGGTCGTCAACAATATCGTGATCGTCGATGCCAGCGGCAAAAAGACGATGACGGAGAACGTCAAGGAAACGGTCGCCGATTCGGTGATTACCACCAAGATCAAAGCCGAATACGCGAAGGATAAGACCGTCAGCGCAATGAGCGTCAAGGTCGAGACCGACGACAAGGGCGCCGTGACGCTGAGCGGCACCGCCAAGAGCAAGGCTGAAGCCGATCAGGCCGTCAAGCTTGCGCGCGATACGAAGGGTGTGACTTCGGTCAAGAACGACATCAAAGTTCAGACCAAGTAAGGCGCCGCTGGCAATCCTCGAAGGGACGACATGGTTCGGGAATCGATACTCGCCGCGGTATTTGTCGCGTTCGGAATTTCCGCTGCCGTCGCCGCGCAGCCGGAGCGCGACGCGACGCGCGGCGAGTTGCTGTACTCGACGCATTGCATCGCGTGCCACACCACCCAGGTTCATTGGCGGGACAAGAAGCTCGCCACCGACTGGACAAGTCTGCAGGCGGAAGTGCGGCGCTGGCAGAACGTTGCAGGGCTTGGATGGAGCAATCAGGACATCGCGCAGGTTGCGCGATACCTGAATGCACTTCACTACCGCTATCCCGCGCCGGATTGACAGGAAAATGGCGAAACACCTCGCCCCCGGCTGCGCACGGGCGCTTGCAACAGGAGAACGGCGATTTCAGTTATTACGCTGAAAATTATCAACGTATTGCCGCGCATTCCGGTTAAAAATTTCGAGCGCGATTTGCAGGGATTTACGCTATTGCATTACCGTTCAAACGAATGGTGGCATCTCTATCGGGCGTCTATTTGTGTCAATCCGGGACAAACGCGAACCCGCTGCAGCAGACTGCGAGCAGCTGTTTCCCCATGCTGAGATGCCCCCCAAAACATACGACGGCGCAAGCGATATTGCAGCGACCGGAGGCGACGACGGCTTTCTTGACGACTCAGGGGCCCCAATGATTGTCGATAACGCATGCAGTTGATTCATCATCATCCTTCATTCAAATAGATGAAATCGGAAGTTCACCGGTGCCGGCGGCAGAAACTCGCCGCGCGAGGCCCTTCCCGACATCTATATACATTTAATACCGTTACCACACAGACGCTCCGTGCGTTAACCAACATTGCGATTTGATCCTGATCAACAGACCGAAGAGTATGATTATTTTCGTCGGCCGGACACTTCAATCACTTCCGCAAAATGCAGGGCGACATGACCATGACGACTATCTCCGCGCACGGTAAACGGCCATTACCAGCCGCCGTAGTTCCGGTGAAAAACAGCCTGCTCGCCGCCCTCCTCGCCACCGAATACAAGCGCCTGCTGCCGAAACTCGAGTATGTCGAATTGAAACGCGGCGAGGTCGTGTATCGCGCGGACCAGAAAATCGAGACGGTGTACTTTCCCGACGAAGCAGTCGTCGCGATGGTCGACACGACAGACGATCACCGCACCGTCGAGGTCGGCATCATCGGCCGCGAAGGCATCGTGGGCATCAATGTTTTCCTGGGCGGGGTTTTCACCCCCGACAAGGCGATCGTGCAAATCCCGGGCGGCGCGATGCGGATGAAGTCGCGAGACCTGCGCGCGGAAATGCGCTTCGGCAGCCCGCTGCAGCGGTTGCTGCTCGACTACACTCGCACGTTCCTTGCGGTGATCAGCCAGTCGGTGGCCTGCAGCCAGCACCACAACGTGGACGAGCGGCTCGCGCGCTGGCTGCTCACCATGAGCGATTACGCGGGGCCGCATGAGTTCGTCATGGACCAGCAATCGATTGCCGCCATGCTCGGCGTGCGTCGCGTCAGC
>CAZEAX010000557.1:0-3139 GCA_964510405.1 uncultured Streptomyces sp.
TACTGGAAAGATTCAGGCGAGATCGCGGCGCAATGGCAGACCGACCGCGCGTTTGAGCCGTTGATGTCGCGCGAACAGGCTGCGGAATTGATGGAAGGGTGGAGTAGAGCGCTCATCCGTTCCAAGCAGTGGGCGGGCGACGGGTAATGCGGACGCGCGATTAGTGGCTTTTGTGCGCTGCGCGCCAGAGCCTGAACCGCTCGAAGAGCGCGGAAGACCCAAGCAGCTTCGAGACGCGACTCGAGCCTGCGGCGATTTTCGCGGAGTAGATAATCACCACGAATAGAGCAAGCGCAATCGCGTCTATGACGATCAGCGCATTGCCGAATTCAGGCGTCATCGCGCCGGGCAAAATTCCAAAACCCATCTTTTTAGTCCAGTAATTATGTTGCGTTTGCACAATGAAGTATGCATAAGCAAGAAGTTTTTGTAAAGCATAATTAATCATATATTTAAAGCTCATCGCGTCAAAGGAATGCACCACATTTAAGCATTTTTGTGCCGCGTTGCACTAAGCATGGGCGGAGGCACCGGCGTGAGGCCAAAATATGGCGGCACGCGGGTGCTGAAATCTGCCGCCAGCGTGACGGCATGCGAATTTCAGGTATCTTCCGCCGTCATGACGGAACATAACGACTATCTCGACATATTGAGCCGGTTTGCCTGCGCGACGCGGCTCGATGAAGTTCCCATTGCTGTGCGGGAGCGGTGCAAAGTGATCATTGCCGACTTGTTCGCAGTGATTGCCGCCGGCATGCAGGAGCCGGAAATGAAATCGCTGGTGACGCAGCACGTGCCGCGCGTGGCAGGCGGACGCGCAGCGGTCATCGGCAGCGGCCGGCGCTGTAATCCGCTCGATGCCGCGTTGCTTAACGCGACGGCCGGCGTGTGGCTGGAACTCGACGAGGGAAATTTCAATACCAACGGCCATCCGGGCGTGCACGTGATCCCCGCTGCGTTAGCGTATGCGCAGGAACACGGCGTGTCAGGCGCTGATTTCCTCGCCGCAGTCATGCTCGGTTACGAGGTTTGCGGCCGCATTGGGGGAGCGTACCGGATGAAAACAATCGTGCAGCCGCACGGTACATACGGCGTTATCGGCGCGGCGGTCGCGGTCGGCAGGATGTGCGGATTGAATGCGGAGCAAATGCGCGTAGCCATCAACATCGCCGCTTCGACGCCGATGGGCGGCAACCGCCAGACCATGCGCGACGGCGCGACCGTGCGGAATTATTACGCGGGCCATGGCAATTTCACCGGCCAGATGGCGGTGCGGCTCGTGCAGGCGGGATTCACGGGCCCCGTCGATGCGCCGAGCGTGACTTACGGTCAGTTGCTTGCCGATGATTTCAAGCCCGAACAGGTGATCGCGGGCCTTGGACGGGACTGGACGTTGGCGCAGGGTTACCTCAAGTTGTATCCCAGCGGACGCTACGTGCATTCTGCGATCGACGCCTTGCTCGATGCGCTGCGCCACGCGCCGGGCGGACGGATTGAACCGAAAGCGGTCGAACGGGTCGACGTGAGAGCGTACAAGATGGTGGCGTTTCTCGGCGAACAGCGGCCGAAGAATCTGTTCGGCACGCGTTTCTCGGTGCCGTTCTCGATCGCGACTATCATCGCGCACGGCCGCGCCGACCTCGATGTTTTCGGGGTGCAGGCATACTCGAACCAAGAGGTGATGGATCTCGCAGCGCGCGTCGAGGTCGTCGAAGTGCCGGAGTTCACAGCCGCATTTCACGCCCGGCAACTCGTCGAGCTCGATATCGTGTGTATAGACGGCAATATCCTGCGTGGACGCTGCGAAATAACCAAGGGTGAACCCGATAATCCTCACGCTGCGGCGGACATCGAGAGAAAATTCGACCAGCTTGCAGCGCCTGTGTGGGGCCAGGCGAACGCGCGCCGGGTCTACGACGCTTGCATGACAGTCGAAACCATCCCGGATCTCGGCAAGTTTTGCGCCGGCATCGATTTGTAGCTCATTGACGACCCGGGTCGTTTCGCCGCATGGCGGTCAAGTGTGTGCGTTGCGGCCGAACTTTTGCCGGCGATTGATGTTCCAATGCGCGCAGCGTCGGCAATTTTTGAGGCGCCGCAGCCGTCGAACCCCTGTCCGGTCATCGGCAGCGCAGCGGGTGCAGCGGTCTACTGATAAAATTTGTCCGATCTACGGCGCTGACCGGGTTCCCGCTGCGCACTCACGAGAAAGACCATGGCAGATTCGGCTATCTCCCGGCTCAAAATAAACCGGGACGCATTACCTTCACCGGGGGCGCCGCGCCGGCGGCGGCGTACGTGGTTGATCGTCGCCCTGTTTGTAGTCGCAATCGCGGCCGGCGCCCTATGGCGCAGCATGTCGTCGCCCGTTGCGGTCGAGCCGGTGACGGTATCGATGGCCTTTCCATCGCAATCGTTCACCTTGCTCAATGCGACCGGCTATGTCGTCGCGCAACGCAAGGCCGCAGTCGCATCGAAGGCCACGGGCCGGCTTGAATGGCTGGGTGTGCGCGAAGGTTCCCGCGTAAAAGAGGGTGAAGTGCTCGCGCGGCTCGAAAGCCGCGATGTGGCGGCAACGATGGAGCAGGCCGCAGCAAGCATCAAACTCGCGCAGGCAAATCTCGAGCAGGGCCAGGCGGAACTTAACGAGGCCGAGCGCAACTACAATCGCTCGCGCGATTTGCTCGCCAAGAATTTCGTGTCGCAGGCGGCACACGATGCCGCGGTCTCGCGCTTCGAAAAGGCCAAGTCGGCGATCTCCGGTTATCGTGCGTCGATTGCGGTGGCGCAGGCAAACTACCGCGCAACCGCGGTCGGCGTCGAGCAGACGCTGATCCGCGCGCCGTTCGAAGGCGTGGTGCTGACGAAAAACGCCAATGTCGGCGACGTGATCACGCCTTTCTCCTCGGCGCTGGGTTCGCAGGCTGCGGTCGTGACGATGGCAGACATGTCGACGCTCGAGGTCGAGGCCGATGTATCGGAATCGAACCTTGAAAAGATCCAGCCTGATCAACCCTGCGAGATCCAGCTCGACGCGTTGCCTGGCGTCCGCTTTCGCGGCCGCCTGCTGCGCATGGTGCCGACCGTCGACCGCGCCAAGGCGACGGTGATGGCCAAAATTCGCTTTACCGAACTCGAC
>CAZEAX010000558.1:0-3121 GCA_964510405.1 uncultured Streptomyces sp.
GGCGACCACGCCCTTGAGCCCATCCTTGAGGAAGGTGGCGGGAATGCCCAGCACCGTCTCCGAGCCGAACCAGGTGGCGAACACTGTGGCCGTCACCATGTAGAAAGGCAGATGGCGGCCGGCGACGGCGAAGTCCTTGGTGTTATGCACCCGCAGCGACGCCCACAGGCCGATGCCGACCGAAATGATCCAGTAGATGATGACGAACCAGAGCAGCATGTCAGCGACGCGCGGACGCGATTACGAAAACGGTGACGGCGGCATATTACACGATGCGCTCGGCCGGCGGCTAGGTTCGCAGCCCGTTACAGCATGCGATACAGCAGCAGGCCGGCGATGGCTGCGAGAACCGCCGCAATGGTGGCGAGCAAAGTGGTTTGCCGGCGGTTTTCCAGCATCAGCTGGCGCATGTATTGCGGGAGCCGATCGTTGTCGCTGTCGTTCAGAAAACGGTGCACGAGGCGCGGTATCTGCGGCAGGAGGGTGCCCCAGTACGGGGCTTCCGCTTTCAGGTGCTGGACGAGCGCGCGCCAGCCGATTTGCTCCGACATCCAGCGTTCGAGGTACGGTTTGGCCGTCACCCACAGGTCGAGCTCCGGGTCGAGCTGGCGGCCCAGGCCTTCGATCGTGAGCAGCGTCTTTTGCAGCATCACGAGTTGCGGCTGCACCTGCATGTTGAAGCGGCGCGCCGTCTGGAAGAGCCGCATCAGCACGCGGCCGAACGAGATGTCCTTCAGCGGCCGCGAGAATATCGGTTCGCACACCGCGCGGATCGCGGTCTCGAATTCGTCGACGCGGGTGTCGGGCGGGATCCAGCCCGATTCGATATGCATTTCGGCGACGCGCCGGTAGTCGCGCCGGAAGAACGCGAGAAAGTTCTGCGCGAGATAGTGCTTGTCGATCGCAGTCAGCGTGCCCATGATGCCGAAGTCGAGCGCGACGTACTGGCCGTTGGCCGCAACCAGGATATTGCCCGGGTGCATGTCGGCGTGGAAAAAGCCGTCGCGAAACACTTGCGTGAAAAAAATCTCCACACCCGCGCGCGACAATTTCTTGAGGTCTATGCCCTGCTCGCGCAGCGATGCTATGTGCGAGATCGGCGTGCCGTGCATGCGCTGCATCACCATGACTTCGGTCGCGCAATAGTCCCAGTGGATCTCCGGCACCGTCAGCAGCGGCGAATCCTTGAAGTTGCGGCGCAGCTGGCTTGCATTGGCCGCCTCGCGCATAAGGTCGAGCTCGTCCTCGAGATGCTTGGCGAATTCCGCGACGACTTCGTGCGGACGCAGGCGCTTGCCGTCCGCCCACAGAAATTCCACCAGGCTCGCGCCGGCGTCGAGCAGCGCGATATCGTGCCTGATGATTTCGGGGATGCCCGGGCGCAGTATCTTGACCGCCACCTCGCGGCCGTCGTGCAGGCGCGCGAAGTGGACCTGCGCAACCGACGCGCTGGCGACGGCGACCGGTTCGAATTCGGCGAACACCTCGTTGACCGGGCGGTGGTACGCGCGCTCGAGCGCGGCCAGCACGAATTCGGCGGCGAACGGCGGCACCTGGTCCTGCAGCCGCGCGAGTTCGTCGGCGATATCCGGCGGCAGCAGATCGCGGCGCGTCGACAGGAGCTGGCCGAATTTGACGAAGATCGGTCCCAATGCCTCGAGCGCCAGGCGCAACCGCACGGCGCGCGGCGCGTCCAGCCGGCGCCGGAACAGCAGACCCTTCACTACCCAGCGCAGCGCGCGCACGCGTTCGTGGCCGAGTATGAATTCGTCGAGCCCGAAACGCAGACTCACCGCGATGATTTTTAACAGACGGAAAAAACGCATGCAAGGATTGTAACTGCCGGCGGGTGGCGGCGCGAGCATTGCGGGAGGAAACGACGGCGTCGGGCGGCAAACGTCGCCCGGCCCGACTTCAATCTAGTCGGCGGGCGCTTTTCTGCAGGCGCTGTTCGATGCGCTTTTCGAGTCGCGATACATCGTCGCGGAGGCTGTCGACTTCGCGCACGAAGTGCTCGATATCCGGTTTGGATGCAACGAGCGGTTGTTCCTCGGTCCAGTACGCGGCCATGGCGCGCGTGAAACTCGACGCACTGTCGCGCTGCCAGCGTCTCAATTCGCCGGCGGCCGTCACCATGCGATGCGCGGCGACGTCGCCGACCACGCGGCTCAAGTCTTCCTCGACGTCCCACTTGAGATTCTGCGCGATGTACAGAATTTCGCGCGCGAGCGCACCGTCGCCGGCGACCACGACTTTCTGCCAGGCATCGGAATCGCCGCCGAGCATGCGCAGCGCAATGCCCGGCGTGAGCGTGAAGTTCGCATCGGGTGCGGCGGCGGGCGCATCCGCGACCTCGCCCGTTTCGAGCAGCGTGTAGGCAACGGTGAAGGGAACCAGCTCAAAGCGAACCACTTTGCCGGCAAAGGGCCGCAGGCGTTCGCGCGCCCACGAGGCGCTTTTCAGCAAATGATTGAGTGCCGCCGCCGTGGGCGGCTTGAACCCGAAACCGGGCGCGGCGCGCGTTTGTTCCTGGGCCGTCCCGGACATGAGTTCAGCTCTGTTGAATGCCGCTGATCAACCAGCCGGTGCTGCCATCGAGCGGCTTTTCGAGATGCCAGATTTCGTTGAACGGCGCGGCGGTGGCATCGGCCGCTTCGCGGATCATGCCGCTGAAGTTGACGCTCGCCACATAGGCGTTGCCTTCGGTCACCACCTCGAGCACGTCGGCGTCGAGCGTCACGACGTCGGTTTTTTGCGGCGCCTGTCCGCGCGCCTTGATGTCCGCGGCGACCTGCGCATACAACTCCGGAGTCATGAAATCGCGCATGGTCGACAGATCTCCTGCGTCATTGGCGGCCTGCAGTTTCGTGAAATTCAATTTTGCGTGATGCGTAAATTGCGCGGCGTCGAATCCCGGTGGAAAGCGATTCACTGCGGCGAGAGCGGACGCGCCTCCACCGAAACCGGTCGACAGGTCGTTCCGAATGCCGGGCGTGATTGTTGGTATGTCGCCTGCGTACTGCAGCGGTGCCGGCTGTGGTTTTGCGCGCAGCATGCGCAGCGCAAAAATTACTGCGGCGGCAATGGCCAGCATCAGCAGGATGCTGCCGAATCCGCCGCC
>CAZEAX010000559.1:0-3104 GCA_964510405.1 uncultured Streptomyces sp.
GATCCAGCTTGCCGCATTGGGGATGCTGGCGGCGCTGCTGCCGCTGGCAACGGTCTGGGCATCGAGCGATCCCGACAAATATCGCAAGCTGATCTGGGTCACGCTGTTTCTCACGTTCGACCTGATCATGTTCGGCGCTTTCACGCGGCTGACCGATTCCGGCCTCGGCTGTCCGGATTGGCCCGGATGCTACGGAGAGTCCAACCCGCTGCAAGCGCACGCGGACATCAGCGCCGCCGAAGCCGCGATGCCGGCCGGCCCCGTAACGGTCACCAAGGCATGGATCGAAATGATTCACCGCTATCTGGCAATGGGTATCGGCGTATTGATCGTCGCGTTGATGGCGATCGCATGGCGCAACTGGCTGAAATCGGCCCGCCGCGACGCCAAGTTCTCGCCGGTGTTCCCCACTGCGCTGTTTGCATTCATTTGCCTGCAAGGCGCATTCGGCGCATGGACCGTCACGATGAAATTGCAGCCGGTCATCGTGACCATACATTTGCTGCTCGGCATGACGCTGCTGGCGCTGCTGACCTGGTTCGGCGCGCGCCGCAGCGACCACCCGCCGGTATCGCCGGCGACCGCCGCGTTGCGCGTGTCCGCCGCCGTGGCGGCGATGTTGCTGGCAATTCAAATCGCGCTCGGCGGCTGGGTCAGCACCAACTACGCGGCCCTCGCCTGCGCGAACACCCTGCTGTGCCACGGCGCGCTGGTGCCCCAGATGGATTTCGCCAACGGCTTCACGCTATGGCGCGATCTGGGCAGGACCGCCAACGGCGAGTTCCTGTCCGCCGACGCACTAACCGCAATCCACTGGACGCACCGCGCGTTCGCCTTCGTCGTGGTCGCGCTGGTTGCCTGGGTGGCGCTCATGTCCGTAAAAATCGGCGGATTGCAAAAGACCGCGCGCTGGCTGCTGGGCGCCATCGCGTTGCAATTCGCAACCGGTGTTCTGACCGTCTTCCTGAATTTCCCCCTCGCGCTGGCGGTGATCCACAACGGCGGCGCGGCGCTGCTCCTGCTGTTGCTGGTCATGTTGAATTACAAACTGCGCATCGCGTCCCGCCTTCGTTCTGCATAGACAGGCGATGATTCGCTGGCGCCGCTGCTGGGCTATGATGAGAGCTACGCAGGTTTTTCTTTAGTCCATTGCCGGGCACGCGGATGACCATGGCGCAGAGAGCCGAAGTTCACCAGATCGAGTCGATCGACCAGTTTGCCGAGTTCGCCTATGCGCAAGGGTGGACCGACGGCCTGCCGGTGTTTCCGCCGACGCGCCGGGCGGTGACGGCCATCCTCGATCATCTCGGGCGCGATCCTGACGAAGTGCTGGGGACGATATTTCCCGGCGACGGCGAAGCGACGATCGAAAAAATCGCCGCCAACTGCGCGATGGCGGGCTGCCTGCCGGAATACGTGCCGGTGGTGCTGGCCGCGGTGGAATGCATCGTCGATCCCGAATTCCCGATCAACACCACGCAGTCGACCGGCTCGGCGTCGATCTTCACGCTGGTCAGCGGCCCGGTCGTGGCCGCGCTCAAGTTCCACACGCGCGAATGGATCTTCGGGCCCAACGGCGGGCGCGCGAATGCCACCATCGGCCGCGCGATCCGCCTCATTTTGTGGAACATCGGGCGCGCGCATCCGGGCAAGCTCATCAAGGGCACGATGGGCCACCCGACGGCGTGGAGTTTCTGCATCGGCGAAGAACAGGAGATCAATCCGTGGGAGCCGATGCACGCCGACTGCGGCATCGCGGCGGCGGACAGCGCAGTGACAGTGATGAAAGCGGGCGAGTATTCGCAGATCGCGGTGCCGATCAACACGGTCGGACTCAACGAATGCATCACGCTGCTCGCGCGCGGCATCGGCCGCCTCGGCGTTTCCACCAGCGGCGGCAAGCGCGGCTATATGTACGTGATCAATCCGAGCCTCGCGCAGTCGTTCGCGCAGGCCGGCTACACGCGCGCGCAGTTGCGCGCCGCCATCGCCGAGCGCGCGCGCAAATATTCGTACGACTGGCAGAACGAAAGAAAACAGGGCGAAGCGGCGCCCTTCCCCGATCCGTACACGCAGGTGCCGAGCGAACGCCCCGTTTTCATCACGCCCGTCACGCCCGACGAAATCAACATCGTGGTGGGCGGCGGAGTGGCGCCGCAGATGGGCCAGTGCGTAACGATTTCCAGCCGGAGTTCCGTCGGCAAGCCGCTGGTGACGAAAAAAATCCGGTTTCCCGAATGAACATTGGAGGATGACATGCTTGAACTGATCGATCCCGTCGGCCAACCGCGCGTCCAGGCGCAGGCGACGCGACGCTCGCTGGAGACTCCGGTCGGCCGGCGCCTCGGCATCATCTACAACCAATATGGAGCGACGCGCGGCTTCTGGGCGCAGTTGGAGCGCGTGCTCGAGGAAACGTGCCGGCCGCCGCAAATCGAGCGCGCGTACAAGGCGAACACGTGGGCGCCGCTCGACCCCGCGAAATTCAAAGCGCTCGCGGACGCCGTCGATTACTTCGTGGTCGGCGTCGGCGCCTGAGGCTCCTGCACCGGCGCCGCCGTGCGCGACGCATTTGCTGCCTGGAAGATCGGCGTGCCCGCCGTCGTGCTCGTGCACGAACCGTTCGTGGCGCTCGCCAACGCGCAGTTTCAGGCGCTCGGCGCCAAGGACCCGACGATGCTCGTCTACAAGCAGGACGCGCCCGCGCTCGAATCCGCGGATGAAATCGCCGCCAAAGCGCGCAAGGTGGCTGCCGAGGTGATTCGCCTGCTGAGTTCTGCAACCTGAAAGCTATCGCACAAATACTCCCTCGCCCCGCGATAGCGGGGAGAGGGCGGGGGTGAGGGGAGCAACAACTTTTTGTTTAATGCAAAAAACAAGATTTAAATCCGCCCCTCACCCTAACCCTCTCCCCGCAAGCGGGGCGAGGGAACTTTTTCGACAACCCCTTTGGATATTCCTGTTTAACTATGTCGAAGCAAAAAACAATATTTTTTCTCGCCGCCATGCTCGCAAGCTTCAATGCAGCATCCGCCGAGACCTATCCGGCCAAACCGTTGCGCATCGTCACGTCCGAAGCGGGCGGCGGCAACGACGTGCAGGCG
>CAZEAX010000560.1:0-3104 GCA_964510405.1 uncultured Streptomyces sp.
TTACCTCGAAACGCTCGGCGGTGGCAGCGGCGCGCGTTGCGACGCGGACGGCATGGACGCGGTGCACGTGCATTTGACCAACACTTCCAATTTGCCGGCGGAAGCGCTCGAAAACGAATACCCGTTGATGGTCGATGAATATGCGCTGGTCGAGGATTCGGGCGGCGCCGGAAAATTCCGCGGCGGACTCGGTCTCACGCGCCAGATCCGCGCGATCGTGCCCGGCACGATATTCTCGGTGCGCTCCGACAGCCATACGGTCGGCGTGCCGAGCGGCGTCTTCGGCGGCAAAGACGGCCGCCGCGCGAAAATGATCCGCAATTACGGGCGGGCCGACCAGGAAGAATTATTTTCCAAAGTCGCGCGCGTCGAAATGAAAGTTGGTGATGCGATGCGTATTGAAACGCCGGGCGCTGGTGGTTACGGTTCGCCGGCGGATCGCTCGTTAGACGCGATTGCCGCCGATTTGCGCAATGGCAAGGTTACACGCGTGGCGGCCGAACGTGATTATGGTGTCGACTGCGTGCGCGAGGTGTTGAGTAAGAATCTATAGGGTATCCATTTGCCGGAACGGCCGACATGTTAGCTTTGCCGGTACTCCTATATTGCCGTTGTCATACATCTGCCCCCATTTCTGAGCAGTGAATTACGCCCGACGCATCTGAGGAGTAACGTATCCGCTGAACTATCGAATACGGTCTATGACGGGTGGGCTGAGTGTGGTAGACGGCTGTTACAACTAGGCGGATAAATTTTGCGTGCGAATATGTCCCGAATAATTTTTACCAACGAATTCTAGTTATGCGCATTCGACGCCGCGGCGCCTACGCGGCTGTCGAGTAGAGGATCTAGCGGCAGTTGACATGCAAAGGTGTCAGGTATAACCTGACAGTCAGGATACCCCTGACGCGAGGCTAATATGGCGAAGCTCCTGTATTGCTCCTTCTGCTTTAAGTCACAGCACGAGGTAAAGATGTTAATTTCAGGTCCGGCGGGGGTCTTCATCTGCTCTGAGTGCGTAGATTTCTGCAATGAATACATTGCCCATCGGCCGCGGAACTCGAAACCCCCGTCTTCCGAGGAGTTGCCAACAGATCGCCTGCTTGAGCGCCTTGGAGCTATCGATGACACGCTCCAAGGCAAAGGCAGTCAGCTCCAGTCGGTCGTTGAGATTCTTCGATCCCGCGAGGTAAGCTGGGCTGACATTGGAGCCGCATTGGGCGTCTCTCGTCAATCCGCGTGGGAGCGGTTTACCTAAGAAGGGTGATCTCAAGCGAATGTCCGTTGCTAGTCACAACAGGGCATTGGACGCCGTTCCAATGAAATCTGAATGCCGCATAACCTCTTGTTGCTGCGGACGGGCCATCAACGCAATGAAAGTTTCACCGTATCCCGTGGCCCGCCGCAGAACAAAACGTTAGACCACCGAGTTCCCCACGAAAAGTGGACACTGATTTGTAGCAAAATATTTGCCACAGAGAGGTGTCACGATGACGAAGAAGCTGCAAAGGAATCCGTCCTTTCATACTTAAATACACCTCGAAATTACAGGGCCCAGGATCGAATCGTTGTGTCCGAAAAACGAATCGAGCCCGGTACTTTTATTGTCCAATTTGTGAAATGCATATGAAGCGATACCACGAATTTCCCGGGATGCAGGCGCTGATGACTCTGCTGGCCGGCGTTTTTTTGTTTGCCACGACGCCGGTCGCAGCGCAGACAGCACAGCCTTACCCAACCAAACCCATCAAGCTCATCGTTCCCTGGCCCGCCGGCGGCATCACCGACTCGGCGGGCCGCGTGATCGCGCAGCGCTTGTCCGAACAGATGTCGGCGTCGGTTGTCGTCGACAACAAAGGCGGGGCCGCCGGCGTCATCGGTGCCGACGCGGCGGCGCGCTCGCCGGCCGATGGCTATACGCTTCTGCTCGCAAGCGCGGAGACGCACGCGATCGCGCCCAACATGAACGCAAAGCTTTCTTACGATCCGCTCAAGGATTTCGTCGCGATCGCACCGTTTGCGATCAATCCATTCTCGCTGGTTTCACGCGTGGATTTCCCGGCGAGCAGTGCAAGTGAACTGATCGCACTGGTCAAGTCACAGCCCGGCAAGTTCACTTATTCGTCGGCGGGCCTCGGCAGCGCTTCGCAGATTGGCATGGAAACGCTCAAATCAGTTGCGGGACTCAATATCCTGCACGTGCCGTTCCAGGGCCAGGCGCCGGCGATCACGTCGCTCCTGGGCGGGCATACCGATTTGCAAATGCTGCCGGCGGGCAGCGCGGTGGCGATGCGCAAGGCCGGCAAGCTGAAGGTCTATGCGGTCACCACGCAAACTCGCTTCTTTGACTTGCCCGACGTGCCGACGCTGAAAGAAGAAGGTTTCGAGAGCATGAATTTCGCCAACTGGTTCGGTCTGGTGGCGCCGGCAAATGTGCCGCCGGCAATCACTCAACGCCTGGCTGCGGACATGGCGGTGGTGCTCAAATCGCCGGACACGCGTGGCATGCTGCAGAAACTCGGTGTCGATGTATACCCGCCGATGTCGGCGCAGGACTTTCAGAAATTTATTGCCGCCGAATTGACGCGCTGGGGCAGCGTCATTCGCAGCGCCAACATCAAGACGGAATAAAGGTGAGTTCCCTCCCTCTCGATGGGGGAGGGCTAGGGTGGGGGTGAGGTAGTAATCGATTCACGCCGTTTCCACCCCCATCCCGGCCTTCCCCCGTCAAGGGGGAAGGTGTCACTTCTTAATCTTGGCGCGCGCGGCTTGCGGTGGCCGGTACTGGCGATCTTCCAGCAGGCGTCCATAGCCGGTGACTGGCGTGCCAATTCCGCTGACGCGCAACGCGTTCCACATCAGCGCGCTCGCGCTCGACAGCACTGGCTTGCCCAGATCAGTTTCCAGCGCGCCGAGCACCGCCAGCGTCGGTAGTCCCATGCCGCTGAAAAACAATGCCTCGGCCCCGGCACGGTCCGCGCTCTTGCCGAGTGCGTACACGCGGCGCGGTGTTTCGTCGAATATGCTTTTCACGTCGGGCAGGCATTCCGCGTTCACAACCTCGAAGCCGTATTCCTCGAATATCGCCTTGCCGCGCAGCGTCA
>CAZEAX010000561.1:0-3095 GCA_964510405.1 uncultured Streptomyces sp.
CTTTCCAGCCGAGCACCGATTCCTCGATCAGCACTTCCTTGGTCGGGCTCGCGTCGAGCCCGCGCTCGACGATAGCGACAAATTCTTCCTTGTTGTAGGCGATGCCGCCGCCCGCTCCGCCCAGGGTGAAAGACGGCCGGATCACGGTAGGGAAACCCACCATCGCCTGCACCTGCAGCGCTTCCTCGAGACTGTGCGCGATCGCGGAGCGTGCGCTCGCGAGACCGATCTTGGCCATCGCGGCCTTGAATTTCTCGCGGTCTTCCGCCTTGTCGATCGCCTCCTTTTTCGCGCCGATCATTTCGACGCCGTACTTTTCGAGCACGCCGTGCTTCGCGAGATCGAGCGCGCAATTCAACGCCGTCTGCCCGCCCATCGTCGGCAGCAACGCGTCCGGCCGCTCGATTGCAATCACTTTCTCGACCATCTGCCACGTCACCGGCTCGATATAGGTCGCGTCCGCCATGTTGGGGTCGGTCATGATCGTCGCGGGGTTCGAATTGACGAGCACGACGCGATAGCCTTCGGCCCGCAGCGCCTTGCACGCCTGCGCGCCCGAGTAATCGAACTCGCACGCCTGGCCGATCACGATCGGGCCGGCACCGATGATCAGGATGCTTTTGATGTCGGTGCGTTTAGGCATGATGTCCCGCGCGCGCCGGCGACTTTTCCATCAGGCCGACAAAACGATCGAACAGGTAACCGACGTCACGCGGCCCCGGACTTGCCTCCGGGTGTCCCTGGAAACAAAAGGCCGGCCGGTCCGTGCGGGCGAATCCTTGCAGCGTACCGTCGAACAACGACTTGTGGGTGATGCGCACGTTCGCCGGCAAAGTCGCCGCATCGACGGCGAAGCCGTGGTTCTGGCTGGTGATCATCACGCGCCCGCTGTCGAGATCCTGTACCGGGTGGTTCGCGCCATGGTGGCCGAATTTCATTTTCAGCGTCTTCGCGCCGCTCGCCAGCCCGAGCAATTGGTGGCCGAGACAAATGCCGAACACGGGCATGCCGGTATCGACGATTTCGCGAATAGCGCGGATCGCGTAATCGCAGGGTTCCGGATCGCCGGGGCCGTTCGCGAGAAAAACTCCGTCCGGCTTCAGCGCGAGCGCATCCTGCGCCGTGCTTTGCGCGGGGATCACGGTCAGCCTGCATCCGCGCGCCGCCAGCATGCGCAGGATGTTGCGCTTGACGCCGTAGTCGTAGGCGACGACGTGGAATTTCGGCGCAGTCTGCCGGCCGTAACCCCGGCCCAGAGTCCACGTCGATTCGGTCCATGCGTAAGGCTGGGTGCAACTGACGACCTTCGCGAGATCCATGCCCGCCAAACCCGGGAATTCGCGCGCCGCCTTCAGTGCCGCCTTCTCGTCGATTTTCCCCGCCATCACGCAACCGTCCTGCGCGCCTTTTTCGCGCAGGATGCGCGTCAATTTGCGCGTATCGATGTCCGCGATCGCAACCACGTTCTGTTCGCGCAAATACGCGGGCAGGTCCTGCGTACTGCGCCAGTTGCTCGCCACCAGCGGAAGGTCGCGTATCACGAGCCCCGCCGCGAACACTTTTTCCGACTCGACGTCTTCCGGATTGGTGCCCGTGTTGCCGATATGCGGGTAAGTGAGCGTGACGATCTGGCGGCAGTACGAGGGATCGGTGAGGATTTCCTGGTAGCCGGTCATGGCCGTGTTGAACACGACTTCGCCCGCGGCGAGGCCGGTCGCGCCGATCGAAGTGCCGCGAAAAACCGTGCCATCTTTGAGTACAAGAATGGCTGGTTCACGATGCGACAAGTCGAACTCCCGGGGGTAGATATGGAAAGCGGGACAGGTCATAGACCCGTCCCGCTTTAAGCTGACGGATTATACGCTAAAGGCGCCCCACCTTCAATGCAGCCGCGTAACATCAACGCCCTGATTCGACGTTGAAAACGGCCGCGCTGGTACGAACGCGCAGCGTTAGCGCAATCCGAGAACGTCCTGCATGTCGAACAGGCCTTGCTTCTTTGCAGCGAGAAAACGCGCAGCGCGCAGGGCCCCCTGCGCATAGGTTGCACGGCTGTTGGAGCGCACGACGATCTCGACGCGCTCGCCCGGACCGGCGAACATCACGGTGTGCTCGCCGACGATGTCGCCGCCGCGTACCGTCGCAAAGCCGATCGTCTTTGCGTTGCGTTCGCCAGTCACGCCTTCACGCCCGTAGACGGCGCAGTCGTCGAGTTTTCTGCCGAGCGCGCCGGCGATGATGCCGCCGATGTGCAGCGCGGTACCCGATGGCGCGTCGATCTTGTGGCGATGATGCGCCTCGATGATTTCGACGTCGTAACCGTCCTTGAGCACGCGCGCGGCCATATCGGCGAGCTTGAATACAAGGTTGGTGCCTACACTCATGTTGGGCGCCATCACGATCGCAATGTCGCGCGCGGCATCGGCGATGGATTTTTTCTGCGCATCGTCGAAGCCCGTCGTGCCGATCACCATTTTTACGCCCAGCTTGCGACATGCCGCAAGATGCGCCAGCGTGCCTTCTGGACGCGTGAAATCAATCAACACGTCGCTGCCGGTGAGAGATTTTTCGACGTCGGCCCCGATCATTACTCGACACGGCGCGCCGGCGAATTCACCGGCGTCCCTGCCAAGAAACCCGCTGCCCGCGACTTCGAGCGCGGCCCCCAGTTCGGCGTCGGCGCTGCCGAGCACGGCTTCGAGCAGCGCGCGTCCCATGCGCCCCGCGCTTCCAGCCACCGCGATTTTCAGTTTTGCCATGTCGACTCCGTTCACGCGCGCGTCACGCTGTGCGCACCAGATCAAAAACCGATTTTATCGAGCATCCGGCCGAACATGCCCTTCTTGGGCGGATCCTTTTTATCGTCGGCGGCGGCCGTGTCGGATTTTGCCGGGTCCGCTTTGGATGAATCCGCTTTTGCCGGATCAGCTTTGGCTGCTTCCGCCTTGGCCGCATCTGCTTTAGCCGCGTCCGCGAGTTCTGATAGCTGATGTTTTCGGCGGCGGCGGCCGCCTGAAGGCTCTCGCCGCGGCTGAGCCGGACGGCGAGCCTTGCCTCCGCGGGCGTGAAGTCAAAGGCTGAGCAAGCAAGCTCCA
>CAZEAX010000562.1:0-3094 GCA_964510405.1 uncultured Streptomyces sp.
CCCTTGAAGCGCTCGACGCGATGCACGAGGAACTGATCGACCGCTTCGGCCTCTTACCGCCGCACGCGAAGACGCTGCTCGAAAGCCACCGCCTGCGCGTGCTCGGCAAGCCGCTCGGCATCGCGCGCATCGACGCGTCCGAATCCGGCGTGCAGCTGCAATTCATCCCCAATCCGCCGATCGACGCGGCGCGCGTGATGAAGCTGATCCATAAGAATAAACATTACAAGCTGGCCGGGCCCGACCGCCTGAAAGTCAGCGCCGACCTGCACGAAGTCGGCGAGCGCGTCGCCCGGGTCAAGCTGGTTTTCAGCGAACTCGGAGGCTGAAGCCCGTGCCCGGCTACAAGGCGATATTGTGGGACAACGACGGCGTGCTCGTGGACACCGAGCACCTTTATCGCGATGCGACGCGCGGCGTCCTCGCCACGATCGGCATCGACTTGAGCGATGCGCAGTACCGCGATTTGTTTCTCAGCCGGAACAACGGCGCGTGGCATCTCGCCGCGAAGCTGGGACATTCGGAAGCTGCGATCGCGCGCATGCGCAAAGAGCGCGACGCGCGTTACAGTACAATGCTGAGCGCGCGCAATCACGCCATCGCCGGCGTCGAAGACGTGCTGCGCGAACTGCACGGCCGCTATGCGATGGCGGTAGTCACGAGTTCGCAGCGCGCGCACTTCGACATCATCCACGCGGCCACCGGCTTTCTGCGCTATTTCGATTTCGTGCTCGCGCGCGAGGATTACGCGAACTCCAAACCCGATCCCGAACCTTATCTCGCCGCGATCGCGAAGACCGGTTTCACCGCCGAAGAATGCATCGCGGTCGAGGACACACCGCGCGGATTGACGGCGGCGACGGGCGCCGGCATCAGATGCGTCGTCATCCCGAACGCGCTCACGGCCGGCGGGGATTTCAGCGCGGCGCACAAAATTCTGCGCGATATCCGCGAGCTGCCCGTGCTGCTCGACGAGGCGCGTCAACGCGCTCCGGTATAATCGCGGCTCGTCGACAGTTGCAATTCACACCGCTCAATCCCATGAATCTTGTCATCCAGGGTCTCGAAGTCGCAACACCCGATCTCAAAGCTCTCGCCAAACTTGCCGGCGCGTCCGCAATCGAGGCGATCACACCCAGCGCTTTCCGGCTGCGCAATGCCGCACCCAACCCGGCAATAGCGCCGCATTGCGAGCAGGCGCAACTCGACTATGCGTTCGTGCCGGACGAACGCAAGCTCGCCGCCATGCGGCTGTGCGTGATGGACATGGACTCGACACTGATCACCGTCGAATGCATCGACGAAATCGCCGACATGCAGGGCCTGAAGCCGCAGGTCGCCGCAATCACCGCCGCCGCGATGCGTGGCGAGCTTGACTACCCGCAAAGCCTGCGCCAGCGCGTGGCGCTGCTCGCCGGTCTCGATGCAGGCGCGCTGCAGCGCGTGTACGACGAGCGGCTGCGGTTATCGCCGGGCGCCGAGGCCATGCTGGCCCGCTTCCGGCAGCTGGGCATCAAGACCATGCTCGTCTCCGGCGGCTTCACGTTTTTCACCGAGCGCATGCAAGCGCGCCTCGGGCTCGATTACACGCGTTCTAACGTGCTCGATATCGCGAACCACAAGCTGACTGGCAAAGTCCTTGGCGATATCGTCGACGCAGACGTCAAACGCGCCGCGTTGATCAAGGTGCGTGATGAGCTGAAACTGCGCAAGAACCAGATCATCGGACTCGGCGACGGCGCCAACGATTTGAAGTTCATGGCGGAAGCCGGCGTCAGCGTCGCCTATCACGCCAAACCCGTCGTGCGCGCGCAGGCGACCCACGCGCTCACTTACGCCGGCCTCGACGGCGTGCTCAACCTCTTCAATTGACCGCGGTGCGGCTGCCGTCGTCGCGCAGATCGTAGGCGCGCCACCCGCCGGCCTCGCGGCACATGCCGTAGCGAAACGGTATGCGTCCGCGGCCCGGCGTGAAAAACCGCAGGTCCTCGAACCACACGCAGGGCGATGCGCCGCGGTCGATGCGGTGCAGCGCGGGATGCGCGGAAAACCAGCGAAAGAACGCGAAGTTCGGATGCTCCCATGCCTCGCGCGCGAGTACGCCATCTTCGCCGCCGCCGTAACGCGGGGCCGTCACCCAGACCGCGTTGGCGGGCGGCAGATAAGGCGCCCCGATGCGCGCAAAGAAGCCCGCATCCGCTGCCAGCGGCGCCGGCGGCTCGCGGCGCAGCAAGCTTATGAGGCTGTAGTGTTGGTACCCGGGCTCCGTCACGAACACGTTCCAGTTGAACGGCAGCGGCGGCTGCGGCACGGCATCCACGCGATATTCACGGTAACCCGCGGCGCGCGCATAAGCTTCGCCGAAGTCGAGCGCACGGCTGCGTTGCAGCCACTGAAATCCGACGTAAGCGACGAGAACTGTCAGTGCAATGACCGCCGGCATCCGCGATTTGCGCCATACGGCGCAAGCGATCAGCCCCGCAATGATGATGCCCGAGAACCACAGATCGATAATAAACGTCGTTGACCACGCGTAGCGAATGTCGGACAGCGGCGCGAACAGCATCGTACCGTAGGGCGTGATCAAGTCCGCGATGATGTGCGCACCTATGCCCAGCCCCGCCATTGCCGCGCAGGTGCGCCAACGCGCAGGCTCGCGCCAGATCAGGTACGCGCACGCAAACCCGATCAGCACCGCCCACAGCGGCAGCATGGCCAGCGAGTGGGTGACGCCCCGGTGATTGTAAAGATACGCGAGCGGCGCCAGCGGTGTCGCCACGATATCGCAGTCGGGAAACGCCGCCGCGACGAAACCGAGCGTGATCCGCGCGGGCAACGAAAGTCCGCCGGGCTCCGCGGTACGCGGCGCGGTCGCGCGGACCAGCAGCGCGCCGCTCAACGCGTGCGTCAGCGTGTCCATGCAAAAAAAGCGGGGGCTAGTTCAGCACGAGGCCGATGGCCTTGCCGAGCCGGTCGTAGGTTTCGAACTGTTCCTGGACGAACCGCGCCGTTTCATCCGGCGGCAGGATGCGCGGCACCGACCCGATTTTCTCGGTCGCGCCTATCCATTGTGGATCTTTGGCGACTTTCTGCA
>CAZEAX010000563.1:0-3090 GCA_964510405.1 uncultured Streptomyces sp.
CAACCTCACCGCGACGACTGGCAACGTCGTTGTCACCACCGCGAGCAGTTTTAGCGGCGGCGGATCGACCGGCAGCATTTCCGCGCCTCTGGGCAACGTGACGGTCACCGCCGGCGGGTTTGCGGAGTTCGACGGGCCGGTGACGGCGAGTCCCACGACCGGCACGATCAGCGTGACCGCGTCGGGCATCTATGCGGGCGGCAACATGAGCGCCAAAGCGATTTCGCTCAACAGCACGGACGTCACCCTGAGCACCGTGGACGATGTAATCTACCTGTACAACGCCGCAACGATCATCGGCGGCACAGTCAACATGCAGGCGGTGGGCAGCATTTACCTGGAAGACGTGACGGTGAACGCAACCCAGGCCGGACTGCCGAACGGTACGCCAGCGATCACGCTGGCGTCCACGGTAGGAAATATCTACGCGCCTGCCAGCATGACGACCGTAAGCGGCGGCGTGTCGCTCAATGCGTCGGGTTTTGTCGAAATGGATGCGGCGTCGAACGGCGGGATCATACATGCCACCGGAGATGCAAATATCACGGCCGGGACGGCGATTACTGCGTCCGGCATGACGCCCTCGACTGCGTGGATGGAAGTGTGGGGCTCTAACGTGAATCTCAATGCCGGCACGTTCGTCAACCTTGGTGCGGTGACAGGTCACGGCCTGAAGGCTACCAACGGCAACGTAAACGTAACGGCGGGCACGAGCATGGGCGGCTTTTCGCCGGGGTCGATGAGGGGCCCGATCCAGGCCATCAATGGTGACGTGCACATCGCGCTGCTCGGCACTGGCGGCCCGGGAACGTCGTTCCTCGACTTGAACGATTCGATTTCGGCGTCCAGCGCGGGCCACAATGTTTTGATCGACAATAACGTCGGCGGTCCGGTTAACGCGTCGATCAGCGTTGGAGGACCAATCACCGCCGGCTCCAACATTACCCTTAAAGCGGCGAATTTTATCGACATCGGCAACGGCGGCCTGACGAGTATCGCCGGCAATGTTATTGTTAATACGGGCGACCAGCTATTCAGCGCCGGTGCAATTTCCGCGGCGGGCGGGACGATCAACCTGACATCGGCAACCGGAATGTCCGTGCTGGTCAATAGCGACGGCACCAATCTGACGGCGACAAATAACGCAAGTGGTAACCTTGTCCTGACCAGCAGTGCGCCACTCTTCACTGTTGGCGCGAATTTGACCAATAATGCGCCCAGCGGTCGTTACTACATTACGGCGGTCAACGACATGACGGTCAATGGGCCGACCGGCAACAGCAAATCCGAAACGTTCGGCGCCGGCAATCTTCTGACCGTCAACGGTTATGCCAACATGAGCGGGCTTGGCGTGCTGATGACGGGCAGCGATGTCACATTCAGCGGCGGCCCGACCACGATCAGCGGCGCGCTCGGTGTGATTGCAGCAGGCAATCTCAATGTCAACAACGTGACCGTTCAATCAGCGGGCGCGGTCAGCGTGACCGTGGGCAACAACCTTAACGTGGATGGCGCTGCCGGCAGACTCATGTCCAACGGCGGAAGTTTCTCCGGCTATGTCACGAAAGATATTAACGTGACCAACGGCGGTATCATTTATGGCAATCCGGATGTTTCCGGTCCGCCGACCGGCTTTGACCCGACGATCAAGGCGCTGGCCGTAGGCGGAAAGATATTCATCAGCGACCCGGGCTCCAGGATCGAGGCCGGGTCGGCGCATTCCATCAGCATATGGTTTCCGTTGCTTACGGGCAGCACCACCGGCGGCTTCTCCGTCAACGGCTCCATGACGGGCCAGGTTTGGGATGCCTCGACCCTTACAGGCTTCTACGCAGGCGGGCAGCCGGCAGTGCTGGGCGGAAGTCTTAAAATTTATTATGGATTTCCCGGCTTGCCCGGGGACGTGATCTTGGCCATCAATTCGACCGTCGCCGCGGTCGATCAGAGCGTAACGTCTCCAGTGGAGAAGGATAAGAAAGATAAAGACGACAAGGAAGCGAAAAACGATAACCAGAAGTCGCTCAGCACCAAGCTCAAGCTGGTATGCGAGTGATCGTGCAGCATTGGATGACAGTTAACCTTATGACTTGCGCTCCAAACGATGCGTCCCGTATAAAGCGCAATGCCCGCTGCGCATGGGCCGGCGCAATTGTCGCTTTGATGCTCGCTGCTTTGACCAGCGCGACCGCACTGGCGGCGACGGCGTCGGGTGAAGTAATGCACCTGAGCGGCACGCTGTCCGTGATGCGGCCCGATGGCGCGATGCTGGTTCTGGGCCAGAAATCGGAGGTTTTTCCAGGGGACGTATTGTTGACGCAGAAAGACAGCTACGCCCAGATCAACTTTACCGACGGCAGTTCGCTGACCATGCGTCCGCTGACGCAGATCAAGCTCGATGCCTACTCTTATGTCCCCGACAAACCCGCGGCGGACAATGCATTTTTCCGGTTGATCAAAGGCGGCATGCGGACCGTCACCGGCTTGATCGGCAAGCGCGGCAACCAGGATGCCTATCGCATAGGCACGGCGACTGCGACCATCGGCATACGCGGTTCGATCGGCGACACGATGGCATGCGCGCCAAGCTGTGAAGGTGTTGTTAAAGGCGGCGAGGTGCTGGAACCGGGCACGCACCATGAGACCATTTCCGGCGTCTACACGATGCAGACCGGCGATAAGATGACGGTGATCGAAGAGGGGCACTCGGGATATTCGAACGGCCTCGACATCAAAATCACGATCGGCGGCATCGGCGGCGGAAAAGTGGATCTGCACCTGCCGGCCGGCGGCGGCCTCAAGGACGCGGCCGGTTGTAAATAGCATTTCGTAACGCCCGCCGATTCATCGCTAACCCTATTTATGTCATCATGCTGGCTCAGTTCGAGGAGCAGGAATCGCCATGGGCGTCGAAATAAAGCTGACCGACAAAGAATTTCCCGTTTCCCCCGTATTCATCGACTTTCTGCACCGTTATCTGCTGGAGCTTCCGTTCGAGACGTCCTGGCACGACCAGTTGAGCGAAGAACTGGTCACACCCCAGGACAATTTCCAGGAAAAAGCGACTGCCGTCGCCACCCAGGTGCTGGAGAA
>CAZEAX010000564.1:0-3078 GCA_964510405.1 uncultured Streptomyces sp.
TCTACCATGCTGGCGTTCCACTTGGCACGCGGCACGCGCGCGAAGTGCTTCGCATAGCGCCGGTCGCAGGCGACGAAGTCGACGAGCGTAAAGCCGGCGTCGAGGCACACGCGCTGGTGATTGTGGTCCTCGTAAGTAAACTCCTGCACCGGCCAGTCGCTCTCGACCTGCGTATTGCCTTCGAGATAAAAACGCGACGCCCAGTTCGGGCCCGCGGACGGGTCGTAGCAGTACGCCGGGAAAGCGCGCGACTCCATCGCTGCCGCCGCGTTCAGATACGGCGGCAGCGCACCGCCGGAAGCGCCCGAATACACACTGAAGAGCGCCGGGCCGGCGTACGCCATGCCCTTCAATATCCGGTCGCGGAACTGGAAAAGGTTCGAGCTTGCCGACTGCATGACGTAAACGTCGTTGAGCCCGATCGCCATGTTCGCGAGTTGCTTGCTGCGCATGCCGAAGGCGAAATGCCCGTCGCCGCCGGTCGGCGACTCCTCCAGCAGATCGTCGGTCTGCACCAGCACTTTGGCCGGCAATCCCGCCGACAGCATTTCCATCAAGGCGTCGCTTTCCGCCGCATGCAGCTTGTCGGCGGCCATCGAGATCAGGTAATCGGGAAAGTGCGACAGCTCTTCCTCGCCCAGGTTGCCGTCACCGAAGTCCTTGAACAGCGGGTCGTGCGTGGCTTCGCGATATTCGCCGCCGATCTCGAGTTCGGCGATCGAGATGGTCTTGGCGAGCGCGATCGCCATGGGCAGCCGCTCACGGTACGCGGCAAGCGCGGCGGTGCAGCTGTCGAATGCAAACGAATAGGTTTTGTCCTGCGCGGCCGCGCCCGGGGTCGCAAAAAAGCGCTGCGACTTGAGCACTTGCAACAGCGATTCGATGCGGCGGCGGCGCCCGACCGGCAGATTGTCGCGCACCGACGCCTTGGCGAGCACGTTCGACAGCGCGTCGAAATCGAACACGTCCGCATGCCCGCTGCCGATGGCGGCCTTCAGGCTCGCCGCGCTGTTGCCCGCCGCGGAGTGCGCAACGTCGACCGCGAGGATGTCCGACAACTTGATGACGAGCCGTCGCAAATCTTCGGCGAGCTTGCGGGCTTTCCGGTCCTGCACCACGGCCCACGCGTGATTGAGCAGGCGGGCCGGCATGCCCCCGTCGCAATCGGCGACCTGCCCCTCCACCCTCAACGCGGAGCCTGCGCGCTTCAAGCTGTCTTTCAATGCGTCGTCGCCGCGCACCGCCAGCCGCGTGGCGGCATTGTTCCACAAGGCGGTCAACGACCCCTTGGCGCCGCTGCCGAGGAGCGCGCGGATCTCGCGCTCCAGCCGCAGGAGATGGCGCGTCAGCCGGTCGCCGTCGTCATCTTTGGCGATGGCGTGGGCCACGTTGTCGACGATGGCGGACAGGCATTGCACGTAGCCTTTGTCGCCGGCGTCTTGCAGCAATACCAGCGGAAAATCGTAGCGCAGCGCGGCGAGATCGCGGTAGCGCGCGAGCAGCGCGGGACGCGCGTCCGTTGTCTCGGCGCTCGCGGGCTCCGCATTGCGCTGCTTGCCGGTCAGGTGAAATGCGATTTGGGTTTGAAGTTCTGCTTCCATTTTGCGGACTCGGCTGGTTGGTTATGCGAAGGACAACACTTCCTCCCCTTCAAGGGGAGGACTGAGGTGGGGATGGGTCTGTATTTGCGCGACGGCGACCCCATCCCCCTCCCCACCTCCCCCTTGAAGGGAGAGGAGTTTAGTTAGTGCTGCGTCGATGGTTGTGTGCTGCATAAAGTGAATCATTACGCTAGATCTCACGCACCGGGCCGCGCGGCGTCCTGCGGCCACACCGTGAACTTGTCCAGCTCGGCGTCGAGCCCGGCCTTCACGTAGTCGTTGGTGCGCAACGATCCCGCGTGGCGCGTGTCCTCGTAGCACGGCACTTCGGGGTTGTTGTACAGAATGCCGACCGGTATCGGGTCGGTGCCGCTCGCGATTTCGCGCGCGCGGTGGATGTTCGACGGATCGTGCGCGAGCTGGTTCGCGTAGGTCTTGCCGAGCCCCGGGCTCAACTGCAGGCCCTGCTCGTGGTGCAGCAGCAGAATGCGGTTGGGATCGTGCAGCCACGGCTCGTGCATCGCGGGCAGCCATTCGGGACAGCGCTGGATGATGCGGATGAACGACAGGCCCTTGTGATGATAAGCGGCCTTCACCACCTGAGACAGCACTTCAGGTATCCAGTCGACGACCTGGGCGACAAACGACACGTTCTCCACGCCGAGCGTCACCGTGAGCGGATTCAGCGCGTTCAGGTACGAGCCGCGCGGCGTCGTGTTACTCTTGGTGCCGATCGGCGACGTGGGCGACGCCTGCATCTTGGTCAAACCGTAGATCTGGTTGTCGTGCAGCAGCATCGTGATGTTCATGTTGTAGCGGATCGCATGTATCCAGTGCGCAGCGCCTATGCTGCAGCAGTCGCCGTCGCCGGTGTTGACGAACACGTGGAGATCGGGCCGCGCCATTTTCACGCCCTCGGCGATCGGCAGCGCGCGGCCGTGGATGCCGTGGAATCCGTAGGTGCGCATGTAATGCGGAAAGCGGCTCGAGCAGCCGATCCCCGACACGAACACGGTTTTTTCCGGGCGCAGGTTCTCGTCGCGGCACAGTTTCTGCACGGCGGTCAGGATCGCGTTGTCGCCGCAGCCGGTGCACCAGCGCGGCACGCCGCTCTGGTAGTCCTCGAGCTCGTGGTGCTCCTCCACCATCCGGAGCAGGCAATCGGTCGCTGTATTCATGATTTCGCCGCCTTTATTTTCACGGGTTGCAGTTTTTCGCGGATGACGCGGCACATCGTGCCGGGCTTGATCGGCTGGCCGCGCACTTCGGTCCAGCAATCGACGTCGACGAGATAGCGCGCGCGCAGCAGCATCGCGAGCGCGGAATAGCGCCGGTTGTTCTCGTCGATGATTTCGTCCTGCGGGTTGTCGCTCCAGTTGCTCTCGATGGTCATCACCTGCTTGAAGCGCTGCATCGCCTCCTTGATGCCGGGCGGCAGCGGTTGCAGGAACCGCAGGTGCATGGACGATACTTTGAG
>CAZEAX010000565.1:0-3074 GCA_964510405.1 uncultured Streptomyces sp.
ACGCCGCGCGCGTGCGCGAACGCGATCATGTGCTTGACCGGATTGACCGTGCCCAGCGCGTTCGACACATGCATAACGCCGACGAATTTCGTGCGTTCGTTGAAAAGCTTCTCGTACTCGTCGATCAGCAGTTCCCCGGCATCGTTGATCGGCACGACGCGGATTTTCGCGCCCTTTTCTTCGGCCAGCATCTGCCACGGCACGATGTTCGAGTGGTGCTCGAGCGTCGTCAAAATGATTTCATCACCCTTGCCGATGAACTTGCGGCCGTAGCCGTGCATCACGAGGTTGATGCCCTCCGTGGTGCCGCTGGTGAACAGCACTTCGCGGTCCTCGCGCGCATTGATGAAGCGCTGCAGCTTGCGGCGCGCTTCCTCGTATTCCCCTGTCGCAACTTCGGACAGATGATGCACGCCGCGATGTATGTTTGCATGTTCGAACTGCTGATAGCGCACCAGCCGGTCGATCACCGGTTGCGGCATCTGGCTCGACGCCGCATTGTCGAGGTAGACGAGCGGCTTGCCGCCGACCTTCACTTTCAGGATCGGAAAATCGGCGCGGATGCGCTCGACGTCGAGCGCGGCAGAACGGTCTTTGAATGCAGTCGGGGTGGCGTTCATGAGAGGCGGCTGGTTTGCGCGAGCACGGTCTGCTCGAGTTCATGCTTAAGCGAGGCGACGGGAATGCGGTCGATGATTTCGGCGCCGAATGCATAGGTCAGCAAATTGCGCGCGGCAGTGCCGGACAGGCCGCGGCTTTTCAGATAAAAAACCTCGTCGGCATCGAGCTGGCCGACGGTCGCACCGTGCGCGCATTTCACGTCGTCCGCGAAAATTTCGAGCTGCGGCTTGGTGTCTACGCGCGCCTTGGCGCTCAGGAGCAGGTTGCGACTCGATTGCGACGAATCGGTGAGTTGCGCGCCTTCGCGCACCAGGATCTTGCCGTTGAACACCGCATGCGCCGAACCGTCGACGATGCATTTATGCTGCTGGCGGCTCTTGCCGTGCGGCCGCGCGTGGTCTATGCACGTATGCGTGTCGGCGAGCTGGATATCACCTATCAGCGCCAAACCGTCGATTGCGCATTCGACGCCCTCGCCCGCCTGCCGCACATTCAGGTTGTAGCGCGAAATGCGCGCTCCGAACGCGACACTCACCGACCGGTAGCGGCTCGCGTGCGCGAGCGAAACTGCGCAATTGGCGATGTGAAAAGCCTGTGCACCTTCGCGCTGCACGCGCACGTGATTGACGCTCGCATTGTCGGCGACGGCAATTTCCGTGACCGCGTTCGTGAAATACGCCTTGTCCTGCAGCGCCACGAAGTCTTCGATCACCGTGACCGCGCTGCCAGCTTCGGCCACGACCAGGCAACGCGGGTAACTTGCCGCTTCCGGCTGGGTCGCGATGAACAAGAGGTGGACCGGGCCCGCCACGGCGACATTGCGCGGCACAACGATCAACGCACCGTCGTTGAGAAATGCGGTATTGAGCGCGGCGAACGCGTTGTCGTCGAACGCCGCGTGACGGCCGAGATGGTTTTGCATCACGGCGCCATGCCGGGTCAAACCTGCCGCGACAGTCGACACCTCGACCGCGGAATCGTTGATAGAAAGTTGCGGCGCATAAACGCCGTCGACGAAGGTGAGCCGCGCGCCCGCTTCAGGCAGCACGAAACGCGCCATGTCGGACGCGGCAACTGCCGCCGCAGAACGCACGGGTTGAAACGAAATCCTGGTGAGCGGCGAAATGTCCGTGAACCGCCATTCTTCGTCGCGCGTGGTCGGTACGGTCGCGGCACCCACGCGGTCGACCGCGTGCGCGCGCAAATCGTTGAACCACGCCAGCGGACTCGCCGGCGCAGCCGGCCGTCCCGCCAGCAGTCCGGCGAGATAACTGTTCGTTGCGACTTCCGTCATGCCCGCGCCCCCGCGCCCGCTCTGTATTCGGCACTGACCCAGTCGTAACCGCGCGTTTCGAGTTCGAGCGCCAGATCCTTGCCACCGGTCTTGATCACGCGGCCCGCCTCCATCACGTGCACGAAATCGGGCACGATGTAATTCAAGAGGCGCTGGTAGTGAGTGACAAGAACAACGGCATTATCTTTGTTCGCAAGCTGGTTGACACCGCCGGCTACGACGCGCAACGCGTCGATATCGAGCCCTGAATCGGTCTCGTCCAGAATCGCGAGGTGCGGCTCGAGCAGCGCCATTTGCAAAATTTCGTTGCGCTTCTTTTCGCCGCCCGAAAAACCCTCGTTGACGCTGCGGTCGAGAAAATCCGGATTCATTTCGAGCAGCTTCATTTTCTCGCGCACGAAATCGTCGAATTCGAGCGGGTCGAGTTCGTCCTTGCCGCGTTGCGCCTGCACCGTGTTGTAGGCGAGACGCAGGAACTGGCTGTTGGCCACTCCGGGGATTTCGATCGGATACTGAAAGCCGAGAAACAATCCGGCGCGCGCGCGCTCTTCCGGTTTGAGATCGAACAGGCTCTTGCCCTGAAACGCGACGGTGCCGCCCGTGACTTCGTACGCGGGATGACCGGCCAGCACTTTCGCGAACGTGCTCTTGCCCGACCCGTTGGGCCCCATGATCGCATGCACTTCGCCGCTTTTGACGGTGAGGTCTATGCCTTTGAGAATTTCGATGCCGTTGACCGTCGCGCGCAACCCGCGCACGTCGAGCAACGTTTTGCTGTCCTGGTAAATCATCCGACACTTCCTTCGAGCTTGAGGCCAAGCAGCTTGGTCGCTTCGACCGCAAACTCCATCGGCAATTGTTGAAACACGTCCTTGCAGAACCCATTGATGATCATCGATACTGCCTCTTCGGCGCCGATTCCGCGCTGCGCGAAATAGAAGAGCTGGTCCTCGCCGATTTTGGAAGTCGAGGCTTCGTGCTCGACCTTGGCGCTCGGATTGCGCACGTCGATGTACGGAAAGGTATTCGCCCCGCATTTATCGCCGATCAGCATCGAATCGCACTGCGAATAATTGCGCGAGCCCGCCGCGGTCGGTGCGATCCGGACCAGCCCGCGGTAACTGTTGTTGGAGCGGCCGGCGGAGATGCCCTTGCTCAC
>CAZEAX010000566.1:0-3068 GCA_964510405.1 uncultured Streptomyces sp.
GCCACATGGCGTGCGTGCCGGTCGGGAAGGTCTGTGCGAAGGTGTACTCGCCCTTTTCCTTGTAGATGAGCGTTTTCAGGCTCGCGCCGTCCGTCACGCCCTTGTCGTTGAGCTTTTTCGACAGCGTTATCGCTTGACCGTTGTGATTGAGGTTCATCAGCACCGCCATGTCCTTCTTCGGCCCGCCGATGCCCATCTGCACGCCGTAGATCAGGCCGTAGAGCACGTGCGCCGCGTCGAGTTCGCCGTTGACGAGCTTGTCGCGCACCGACGCCCACGATGCTTCCTTGCTGGGGATGATCTTGATGCCGTACTTCTTGTCGAATTCCATCACCGAGGCCATGACGACCGATGCGCAGTCGGTCAACGGAATGAAGCCGATTTTCAATTCGGTTTTCTCCGGCGCATCGGACCCCGCCGCCCACGCGCCCTGGCGTATCGCGTCCGGCACCAGGCTCATGATTGCGGCTCCGGTGAGCGCGCTGCCGCGGCGCAGAAATTCGCGGCGCGTATCGCTGGTGGCCGGCTCGATGTTGGTTTCGTTTGCATTTTTTGCCTCGTCACTCATGCTGTGCTCCCGTTTCAGTTTGAATCCGTCGTGGCGCCCTGTTCGTATCGCCCAAAAAAATGGCGTCCATTCTTCCGCAGGCTTACTTGCCCCGAAAAAATGGACGCCGTTGTCCAGGTCAACCTCGCATCCGTCATTGGATGCAACGCTTCATGCACAGCTATGAGCAAGTGCCATGCCACCGACCAAGAAACGATCTAATACATTGACTTTAAACGGTTAGTTACCTCGGACAAGGAAGAGGACAAGAGCCCGCGCCCGCACTGTTGCGGTGCACCATCGGGGCGTGATGCATCAATATGAGGTGGCCGACTACGAAATCAGTCCGGCAACCGCGATCAATTGACGCGACACGTCTGCGAGCCGCGAGTTGCTCTCCATCGCCTGCTTGCGCAATGCGCTAAAAGCTTCTTCTTCGGACAGATTGCGGCTCTTCATCAGGATGCCTTTGGCCTTTTCGATGACTTTGCGGTCGGCGAGCTTTTCTTCAATATCGTCAAGTTCGCGCTTCAACGCCTGAAACTGCTCGAAGCGCGCGACTGCCGCATCGATGATCGGCCCGATGCGCTCGCCGGGCATGCCGTCGACCACGTACGCGCTCACCCCGGCCTGCGTCGCGGCGCGAATCTTCTCGCTGTCGCCGTCGTGCGTGAACATCACGACCGGACGCGGGTCGTCGCGCGTGACGACGCACAGGTTTTCCAATGTGTCGCGGTCCGGCGAGTCGGTATCGATGATCACGATATCGGGCTTCAACGCGCTGACCTGGCGATGCAGGTCGAATGTCGACGGCACGTACGCGATAACTTCATAGCCCGCGCGCGTGAGCGCCTGCTGCAACACTTCGGCGCGTTCGACCGCCTCGTCGACGATCATGACTTTCAGCATGGTCACTCGCTTTGCTTGCGCATCCGGATCACGCGGCGGCCAGACTGCCGGTTTCGACGGCCACGATCGCTTTGGCCTGGTTCATGTCGTTCGTGTAACCGCTTCCGTACAGGCAGCATGCCAGCTGGTTCACGATTGGCAACGGTACCGGCGTCTCGCCGACCAGCGTGCCCTTGATCCACGCCGCGGTGGTTGCCGCGTCGATTGCGGCGGGCAGCGTCGGGATGCTTTTCAGCGGGCCCGCCTCCGCTTCGAACAGAATCTGCGCGGCGGCGTCCTTGAAGTATTCGATCCGCGGACGGCGCTTGGGATTGGCGAACGCCTCGCCCTCGGTGCTGCGCAACAACAGCGCGTGCCCGCTGGTCGTCAGCAGAAATTCGCGCATCAGTTCCAGGTACGGCGGATGCGACACGCTGACAATGCGCAGGCTTTCAGTCTCGAAAGGATCCATCAGCTTGGCGAGCGAATGCGCGCTCGAGCGCACACCCAGGCGTGCGCGCAGGCTCAACAAATCGGTGAGGCCGGGTGCCAGCACGGCCGTCGGCACGAATGCGATGCTGCCGCTGTCGAGCGTTTCCTGCGCCTGCGCGAGGCTCGCGCACGGCATCACGCCCAGTTCGCGCAATATGTAAGCGGTCGCAATTCGACCGTTGCCGGTCAACGGTCCGTGGATAAGCACGGGCACGCCGAAACGCTGCAACAGAAGCGCCAGGAGCGGCAGCAGGTTCGGCTGATGGCGCGCGCCGTTGTAGCTCGGCAGCACGATCGGCTTGGCCTTGGCGGCGGGCGCGCGCAGGCGAAACAGGCGTTCGCTCAATGCGCTGTAAAAGCCGAGCAATTCGGGCAGTGACTCGGACTTGACGCGCAACGCGATCAGGATGGCGCCGAGTTCGAGTTCCGGCACGCCGCCATCGAGCATCGCGCCGAACAGCTGATGCGCATCCTGCTCGGACAGGTCGCCGGCGCTGTCCGCGCCGCGGCCGATATCCTTGATGTAATTTGCGAAGTTCATGAGGTCGTCATCAGGAGTTAAGGATACGAGATTGTGAAAGTTGTGGCGAATCTGTAAGTTGAGTCGGGGCAGCGGGATCGCCGCCACCGGGCCGGCCCGCCGCGTTTTGCACCATTCGCTTGAGTTCCGGCAGGCACGACCCGCATTCGGTGCCGCATTTGAGCCTGCCCTGCAGTTGCTTAAGGTCGGCGCCGGCGGCCAGCACCGTGTTGATTTCGACCGCCGACACGTCGAAACAGTTGCACACGATGGCGCCGCGATTGAAACTGCCGCGCGGAGGCACCGCAACCGGCGCGAGTATCCACGAGCGCATTGCGTCGGCCGATGCGCCCTGCATCATCATGTTCTTCAACCAGTCCTGCGCGGCGGTCTCGCCCGCGAGGCACACGCTTTGCACGATGCCGCCTTCGATGCGCGCGGCTTTTTCCACGCGCCGCCGCGCGTCGACATAGCGCATGGTGCGCCGGGTATCCTGCAAATCCAGCAGGCGGTCGAGCGCCGCGAGCACGCTCTCGGCGATGGGCTCGGCGGCGTAACCGCGCAGAATCACGACGCTGTCTTCGCGGCCGTTAAGCGCCAGCGTCGCATAGTCGAAACCGG
>CAZEAX010000567.1:0-3064 GCA_964510405.1 uncultured Streptomyces sp.
GCTCGACAATATCACGCGCGCGTTGCTGACTGACGGCACGCTCAGCCGCTATATCAAAGACTATGCGGTAACGGGGCTCACTTCCAATCCCGCGATCTTCGATCAGGCGATCAAGAACTCCGGTTGTTACGACGAGGCGATAGCCAGGAAAACCGATGAAGGCAAGTCGGGAGAAGCGTTGTTCTTCGAACTGGCGTTGGAGGACCTGATCAAGGCGGCCGATTTATTTCGTCCGGTCTTTGATGCCACGGGCGGTGTGGACGGCTGGGTGTCGCTGGAGATTTCCCCCTTGCTGGCGGACGACGCCGCCGGCACCGTCAACGCGGCCAGGCGGCTGCATGCGCGCGCGCAACGCCCGAATCTTTTCATCAAGATCCCGGGTAACCGCGCGGGCCTGTCCGCGATCGAGGAAACGATATTCGCCGGCGTGCCGGTCAACATCACGCTGTTGTTTTCGTGCGAGCAGTACATCGCCGCCGCTGCCGCTTATATGCGCGGTATCGAGCGGCGCATAGGCGCGGGTCTTGATCCGCAGGTTGCTTCGGTGGCATCGATTTTCGTCAGCCGCTGGGACGCCGCCGTCAAAGACAAGGTTCAGGCCGGGTTCCACAATCGTCTCGGCATTGCCATCGCGATGCGCACCTATAAAGCCTACCGCGAGCTGCTGGCTTCTGCGCGTTGGCAGAAACTTGCCGCGGCCGGCGCGCGGCCGCAACGCCTGCTGTGGGCGAGCACCGGCATCAAGGATGCTGCGGCCCCGGACGTTCTTTACGTCGAAGCGCTCGCCGCCGCGGATACGATCAACACCATACCCGAGAAGACGCTGCTGGCCTTCGTCGAGCACGGTAAAGTGACCGACGTTTTGCCGGTTGACGAGGGCTATGCCGAAGCGGTGATCGCGGAATTTACCCGTGAAGGCATCAACGATGAAGCGCTGGCGGCCGATCTTCAGCGCGAAGGCGTCGCGGCATTCGCCGGGTCATGGAAGGACCTGATGTACCGAATCGCGTCGAAAGCCGGGGCGCTGACGCATGAGTAATGCGATTGAGGTCCCTCTCAAAGTCAGTCCGTTGGCGGGCAAGCCGGCCACGCCTGACATGCTGGTCGATGTGTCCAGACTGGTTGCGGCCTATCGCGCCAACGTTCCTGACTATTCGGTGGAGGGGCAGCGCGTTGCGTTCGGCACCTCGGGGCATCGCGGCAGCGCGTTTGAGTTCACGTTCAACGAATGGCATGTGCTGGCCATCAGCCAGGCCATTTGCGATTACCGCAAGCGGCAGGACATAAGCGGCCCGCTGTTCCTCGGCCGGGACACGCATGCGCTGTCGGTGCCTGCCGTCGCCAGCGCGCTCGAAGTTCTGGCCGCCAACGGCGTGGATGTGATGCTGGCGGAGCGCGACGAATACACGCCAACCCCCGCGGTGTCACACGCAATACTTGCGTACAACTGCGGGCGCACTGCGGGTTTTGCGGACGGGATCGTAATCACGCCCTCGCACAACCCGCCTGACAATGGCGGCTTCAAGTACAACCCGCCCGGCGGCGGGCCCGCCGATACCGGCGTGACCGGCTGGGTCGAAGCGAGGGCCAATGAGTTTCTGCAACACGGGCTGCGGGGCGTGCACAGAATCCCATACGGGAAGGCCCTGCGCGCCAGCACTACCCGCCAACACGATTTTCTCAACGCTTACGTGAACGATCTCGGCAACGTGCTCGACATGGACGCGATTCGTGACGCCGCGATCCACATGGGCGTGGATCCGCTCGGCGGCGCGGGTGTTCACTATTGGGCCGCGATTGCCGAGCGCTATCGCCTCGACCTCACCGTGGTGAGCCAAACCGTTGACCCGACGTTCCGCTTCATGCCGGTCGATTGGGACGGCCGGATTCGCATGGATCCGTCCTCGCCTTGCGCCATGCGCAATCTGGTGGGCCTGAAGGACCGCTTCGATATAGCGTTCGCGTGCGATACCGACCACGACCGGCACGGCATCGTCACCCGCAGCGCGGGATTGCTGCCTTCGAATCACTATCTGGCGGTCGCCATTCACTTCTTGTTTCAGCATCGTCCGCAATGGGGCGCGCACGTCGCGGTCGGCAAGACCGTGGTGAGCACGCAGATGATCGATCGCGTGGCCGCGCGGCTGGGCCGCAAAGTTTACGAAGTGCCCGTCGGCTTCAAGTGGTATGTCGACGGGCTGTTCGACGGCTCGCTCGGCTTCGCCGGTGAAGAGAGCGCGGGCGCAACGTTCCTGCGGCATGACGGCACCGTGTGGACGACGGACAAGGACGGCATCGTGCCGTCGCTGTTGTCCGCGGAAATCATGGCGCAGACCGGCCGCGATGCGGGCGAGATCTACGGCGAGCTGACGCGCGAATTCGGCGAGTGTCTCTCCGACCGGGTGGACGCGCCCGCGACCCCGGAGCAGAAACGCGCGCTGTCGCAACTTTCCCCGCAGCAGGTGCTCAGCCGCGAACTCGCCGGCGAAAAGATTTTGCGCGTACTCAGCTGCGCGCCCGGCAATGACGCGCCGATCGGCGGCTTGAAAGTGATCGCCGAGCACGGATGGTTCGCGGCGCGCCCGTCCGGTACCGAGAATATTTACAAAATCTATGTAGAGAGCCTGCGTGGCGAACCGCATTTGCGCCGCATCGCGGAAGAGGCGCAGGCTATCGTGAATGCGGCTTTGGCCGCGCCGTGCGCCGCGTGATCGCAGGTGCGGCCCGCACGCTGACGATCGTCAGTGCGAAGCGGCGGGAATTTTCACCTCGACCGCGTGCTCCACACGATCATCCACCAGGGTAATCGCCGAGTCCGGTTGCTCGACGCCGTCGATCATAATGCGGGTCTTGTCGTCTGCAATGCGGGTCTGCAGAACGGTGATGTGGTAGCGGGTTTCCCGGTAGCGGTAATGCAGCTTGAACGATTCCCAGTCTGCCGGCAGGCACGGCGCAAAGCTCAGCCTATCGACTTCCAGCGTCAATCCGAGCAGCGACTCCGTGATCAGCCGGTACAGCCAGCCGGCGGATCCGGTGTACCAGGTCCAGCCGCCGCGGCCGGTGT
>CAZEAX010000568.1:0-3054 GCA_964510405.1 uncultured Streptomyces sp.
CCGCGTCGCGACGTGGTCATGGACGAGAAGCTGCTGCGACACGTACTGGGCAACCTCCTGACCAACGCAATCAAGTATTCGCCGGACGGCGGCACCATCGCTTTCAATGCGCGGCTTGCCGACTCGATCGCCGAATTCGACGTCGTCGATCACGGCATCGGCATTCCGCCCGAAGACCAGGCGCGGCTCTTCGAAAGCTTCCACCGCGCGCGCAACGTCGGCAATATCGCCGGCACGGGACTCGGCCTCGCGATCGTCAAGAAATCGGTGGATCTGCAACGCGGCAGCATCTCGTTCAACAGCCGCGTGGGCAAAGGCACCCGGTTCACCGTCGCGATTCCAGTGGGCTGACCGTGCAGAAGATACTGGTGATCGAAGACGAGGCCGCGATCCGCAACAATCTCGCGCGTTTTCTGCGCGCCGAGAACTACGAAGTCGCGACCGCGGAGAACGGCGCCGCGGGTGTCGCGGCGGCGCGCGAAGGCCGGCCGCACCTGATCATCTGCGACATCCGCATGCCCGAGATGGACGGCTACGCGGTGCTCGCCGCGCTCCGGCAGAACGCAGCCACGACGCGCATCCCATTCATGTTCCTCACCGCCAGCGCCGACCGCGCCGAGCGCCATCTCGGACTCGCGCAGGGCGCCGACGAATACATCACCAAACCGTTTAAACTGCCCGAGTTGCTGGCCGCGATCAAACGCCGGCTGGCCGCCGCCGGCAGGGAATGAAAGGACGCTCATGAAGCGAGTACTGGTCATCGACGACGAAGCCCCGCTGCGCGCCAATATTGCGCGGTTGTTGAAAGCGGAAGGCTATACCGTGAGCGAGGCGGACAACGGCGCGGCGGGGGTCGATATGGCGTGCAAGGAAATGCCGGACCTCATCATCTGCGACATCACGATGCCCGAACTCGACGGCTTCGGCACGCTCTTTTCGCTGCGCGAAAACGTTACGACTTCGCAAATCCCGTTCATCTTCCTGACCGCGAGCACCAAGACCTATGACCGCAAGTGGGGCCTCGAACTCGGCGCCAACGACTTCCTGACCAAACCTTTTTCGCTGAACGAATTGCTCGCAGCGGTAAAAAAGCGCCTGGCCTCATAACTTCGCTAGTCAGCGCCACACTGCGCATGTCGAGCGCGGTGACCTTTAAAACCTATCTTCTGAGATATCACTCAAGGTCGAAGCGATCAAGGTTCATCACCTTGCTCCAGGCCGCCACAAAGTCACGCACGAACGCCTTCTGCGAGTCGCTGCACGCATAGACTTCCGCGAGGGCCCGAAGCTGGGAGTTCGAACCGAAGACGAGGTCGACGCGGGTGCCGGTCCACTTGACTTGGCCCGACTCGCGGTCGCGCCCTTCGAACACGTCCGCGAAGGCCGAGGTCGGCTTCCACTCCGTGCCCATGTCGAGCAGGTTGACGAAGAAGTCGTTGGTCAGCGCTTCCGGCCTCTTCGTGAAGACACCGTGTTTCGCGCCGCCGGCGTTGGCGCCGAGCACGCGCAGTCCTCCGACGAGAACAGTCATCTCGGGCGCGGTCAATGTCAGCAGTTGCGCCTTGTCGATCAGCATAGCCTCGGCCGGCACCGCGTGCCTGCCGTTGAGGTAGTTGCGGAAGCCATCGGCAATCGGCTCCAGGTAGCCAAACGAGTCGACGTCGGTCTGCTCCTGCGAGGCATCCACGCGTCCCGGCGCGAAGGGCACGTCGATGCCGACGCCGGCCTTCTTGGCCGCCTGCTCAATGCCCACGCCGCCGGCCAGCACGAGCAGGTCGGCCAGCGAGACCTTGCCGGACGCCTTCTGGATTTCCTCGAGTTTGGCCAGCACCCTCGACAGTTCGGCCGGATTGTTGGCTTCCCAGTCCTTCTGCGGCGCGAGGCGAACGCGCGCGCCGTTGGCGCCGCCGCGCTTGTCGCTGCCGCGGAAGGTGGAGGCCGAAGCCCAGGCGGTGGAAACCAGTTGCGCGATGGACAGGCCGGACGCGGCGATCCTGGCCTTCAGGTCGGCGATGTCCGCCGCGCTCGGGGCCGGCAGCGTCGCCTTCGGTAGCGAGTCCTGCCAGATCAGGTCTTCCTTCGGCACTTCCGGACCCAAGTAGCGGGCCTTGGGGCCCATGTCGCGGTGGGTCAGCTTGTACCAGGCGCGCGCGAAGGCCTCGGCGAAGGCCTGCGGGTCGTCGAGGAACCTGCGCGAGATCTTGCCGAATTCCGGATCGAAGCGCAGCGTCAGGTCGGTGGTCAGCATGGTCGGCTTGTGCTTCTTCGACGGGTCGTGCGCGTCGGGAATGATCTCCGGCGCGTTCTTGGCCACCCATTGCTTGGCGCCGGCCGGCGACTTGGTCAGCTCCCATTCGTACTTGAACAGGTTTTCGAAGAAGTTATTGCTCCACAGTGCCGGAGTCTTGGTCCACGTCACTTCGATGCCGCTCGAAATCGTGTCGCCACCGTGCCCCTTGCCGTAGTTGCTCATCCAGCCCAGGCCCTGCGCTTCCAGCGGCGCGGCGGCCGGTTCGGGACCCTTGTGCGATTCCGGGGCGGCGCCATGCGCCTTGCCGAAGCTGTGGCCGCCGGCGATGAGGGCGACGGTCTCTTCGTCGTTCATCGCCATGCGGCTGAAGGTGGCGCGGATGTCCTTCGCAGCGGCCATGTAGTCGCCGCTGGCGTTCGGGCCCTCGGGGTTGACGTAGATCAGGCCCATGTGGGTGGCACCAAATGGCGCAACCAGATCGCGGTCGCCGCTGAAGCGCATGTCGACGCCCAGCCAGACGATCTCCGCGCCCCAGTTCACGTCCTCGTCGGGCTCCCACACGTCCGCACGGCCGCCGCCGAACCCGAAGGTCCTGACGCCCATCGACTCCAGCGCGACGTTGCCGGCGAGAATCAACAGGTCGGCCCAGGAGACCTTCTGGCCGTATTTCTGCTTGATCGGCCACAGCAGCCGGCGTGACTTGTCGATGTTCACGTTATCGGGCCAGCTGTCGAGCGGGGCGAAGCGTTGTTGGCCGCGACCGGCGCCGCCGCGGCCGTCGTGGACGCGGTAGGTTCCGGCGG
>CAZEAX010000569.1:0-3046 GCA_964510405.1 uncultured Streptomyces sp.
CCTGACGTGACGGTTTCACCGGCCAGTATCGCTTACAACGGCCTGTGGCGCATGAGCAATTCCGAACTTGGCTATTACGTGAGTTACTCGTCCAACATTCCAGGCATGAATGACGGCGGGGACAACAGCTTCAAGGCCGTGCGCACGGATTCGACCGCGAACTACCACATCTGGCGCTGGGGAGCATCGTACAGCCGCACTCTCTTTGGCGAATGGCAGTTCCGCGGGGTCGTCAATGGGCAATACACCACCGACGCGCTCGTGCCCGGCGAACAGTTCGGGTTCGGCGGTCCCGACTCGGTGCGCGGCTTCAACATTCGCGAAGTCGCCAATGACAAGGGCTATGCGGGCAGCGTTGAACTCTACACGCCCGAGTTGGGGACAAAATTCGGCTGGAAGGACACTAAAATTCGGTTGCTGGCTTTTTACGATGCGGGCACGACCGGTCGCAACAGTATTCAGCCCGGGGAAAGCTTCGGGCAATCCGGCGGCAGCGTCGGCATCGGCTTGCGCATGACGTACGGCAAGCATGTCAACCTGCGGCTCGATTTCGCCCAGGTCGTGGACGCCGCCGGTTCCCAGGCCAGGAACGACCAGATGCTGCAAGGGACGCTCGCAATGCCGTTTTGAGCCGGGTCTCGCCGGCATTGCTATCCCGCTGAAACTTCTGTAGAATCCGCGCCTCGGTCGTCGCCCCAAAGGCGGTTCCGGCCATAATCCTTGCCTCACTGTGCACGCATAGCGGGAGGCTTAATCCACAAGGAGTTTAGTAGATGCGACACTATGAAATCGTTTTTATCGTACATCCCGACCAGAGCGAACAGGTTCCCGGGATGGTCGAGCGCTACCGCTCGACGGTGCTGGCCAAGGGCGGCGCCATTCACCGCCTCGAAGACTGGGGCCGGCGCCAGATGGCCTACCCGATCCAGAAAATGCACAAGGCACATTACGTGCTCATGAATATCGAGTGCAACAATGAAACACTCGAGGAGCTCGAGCATGCGTTCAAGTTCAATGATGCCGTGCTGCGCCACCTCACCGTCAGGATGACGGAAGCGATGACCACGCCCTCGCCGATGATGAAAGAGGAAAAATCGCGCTCGCTGACGCACGCGCCGGCAGCGGCAGCGGCACCGGCGGAACCGCCGAAGCCTGCAGCGGCGGCGCCAGCCACGGCATAGGTGAAGCGCAACGAGGTCGTGATCGACGGCCTTTTGCTCAAACGCGGCACGTTGCGTCACACCCCGGCCGGTATCCCCGCGATAAATCTTGTGATCGACCACCGGTCGATCCAGATCGAAGCAGGCGGACGGCGCGAGGCGCGATGCGAAGTGGATGCGGTGGCAATCGGCGAACTCGCGGTCACGCTCAGCAAACATAAACTCAGTCAGCCGTTGCAGTTCAGCGGTTTTCTCTCCCGGCACAGCGTCAAGGACAGACGGCTTGTGCTGCAGGTGGTGAAGACAGACCCGGTTGGCGGCGGCACCGGACAGAACAGGAATCAAGGAGATCAAGATGGCAATGGGACGCGGTAAAGGCAAAGGCAAGAACGACAAGAAGGACAAGGACAAGAAGCGCGGCGCGAAGAACCTCTTCCGGCGCAAAAAGTTCTGTCGCTTCACGGTCGAGAAGATCAAGCAGATCGACTATAAAGACGTCGATCTCCTGAAGGATTTCATCAACGAAAACGGCAAGATCATCCCGGCGCGCATTACGGGCACGAAGGCGCGTTACCAGCGCCAGCTCGGCGACGCGATCATGCGCGCGCGTTTCCTCGCGCTGCTGCCGTACACCGATCTGCACTAAAGGACTGCCATGCAAATCATACTGCTCGAAAAAGTGGTCAATCTCGGCCAGTTGGGCGAGGTCGTCAAAGTCAAGGAAGGCTACGCCCGCAATTTTCTGATCCCGCAGGGCAAAGCCAAGCGCGCGACCCAGGCCAATCTGGCCGAATTCGAAAAGCGCCGCGCCGAGCTTGAAAAAGCGCAGGCGGAAGCGCTGACGGCCGCGCAGGAACGCGCCGCCAAGCTCGACGGACTGATGGTGCAGATCACGCAGAAGGCCGGCGTTGACGGCAAGCTGTTCGGCTCGGTCACGAATTCGGACATCGCCGACGCGCTGAAGGCGCAGGGTTTCGACGTGCCGAAGGCGGTGATCCGCATGCCTGCGGGCCCGATCAAACAGGTCGGCGACCAGCAGTTCAAGGTGGCATTGCATACGGACGTGGTGGTCACGATCACCGTGTCCGTGCTTGGCGAGGCCGCTTAGCCGCTCATTCGAAACGGAATTTATTGCGACGAAAAAAGGGCTGGCGACGGCCCTTTTTTTTTAGTAAATTGCGCTGTGAATTACGCGATTCCCCGCCGCTTTCCCTGCCTGAAAAAACGCTCGTAGCAACAACAGAAAGTCGTCATGGCACAGGCCGTAACCCCGATCAATCGCGATCCGCAAATCGATGCGCTGAAGCTGCCGCCTTATTCGGTCGAGGCGGAACAGTCCGTGCTGGGCGGCTTGCTGCTCGACAACAGCGCGTGGGAGAAGATCGCGGATCTCCTGACCGGCGACGATTTTTACCGCGCCGACCACCGCCTGATTTACCGCCATATATCGCAGCTCGTCGAAGACAACAAGCCGGCCGATGCGCTGACCGTCGCGGAAAGCCTCGAGCGCAGCGCCAAGCTCGAAGAGGTGGGCGGCCAGGCCTATCTCGGCTCGCTCGCCGTGAATACGCCGAGTGCCGCCAACATCCGCCGCTATGCGGAAATCGTGCGCGAGCGCGCGATCATGCGCCGGCTCGCGGAGGTCGGCACCGGCATCACCGATTCTGTGTTCAACCCGCTCGGCCGCTCGGCCAAGGACTTGCTCGACAAAGCCGAGAAGGACGTATTCGCGATTGCCGAAGCCGGCGCGCGCGGCCGCCAGGGTTTCAGCGAAATCCAGCCGCTGCTCACCAAGGTGGTGGAGCGGATAGACACGCTATACAAGCGCGACAATCCGAGCGATGTCACCGGTATCGCAACCGGCTTCACCGATCTCGATCGCATGA
>CAZEAX010000570.1:0-3032 GCA_964510405.1 uncultured Streptomyces sp.
CGCGAGCCCGTCGATGTCCGGCATCGCGAGTCCGTAATCCTCCACCGCCGCCTTGACCGCCTGCAGCGCATGTGCGGCAAGCGGGGTTTCCGCCGACCGTGTCGCCTGCGAAAATCCGACGCCGCTTACCGCGATCTTGCACCGGTTATCCCACATCACGAAGCGCCTCCGGCGCGCGCGAGCCGGAACTGCGGCAGGGTGATGTCGTCGTTGAGCGGCTGGAACACCACTTCCACGCGGCGCCCCACCTTCGCTTCGGTATAGGGAGCTTCCAGCAGATTGCCGACGAGCAGCGCCCCCGGCGCGGCGTCGAGTTCGACGATGATGCTTGCATAAGGCACGGCCGGCGCGAACCGCTTGTCGCCGGTGTGATACATGATCGTGTACGCGTAGATGGCGCCCTTGCCCGCGACGGGCTCGAACTTGAGATCGATGCTCATGCAGTTGACGCACGTCGGATAGGGCGGCTGCTGGAAGTGCCCGCAACTCTGGCAGCGCTGCAGCGCGAGCACGCCTTGTTTCGCCGCGTCCCAGAACGGCTTCGACAATTCGTTCGGAACGGGAATCGGCCGCGTCACCTTGCTCCAGTCACTCATCAGCATCCCCGTGGCGCCGCGGCTTCAAGCGCTACTTTCCCGTCCACACCGGCTTGCGCTTCTCCATGAACGCTTTGCGGCCTTCCTTGTAGTCGTTGCTCGCGAAACACGCGGCGACCGCATCGTCAGCGAGCTTCTGATTGCGTTTCTCCGGATCTTTCACGTATTCGTCGATCACGCGCTTGGCGGCGACGATGGAAAGCGGCGCGTTACCGGCCATGGTTTCGGCGTACGAATTCACGAATGATTCAAGCATGGCCGCCTGGCACACGTGATTGACGATGCCGACGCGATGCGCTTCGTACGCGGTGTAGCGGCGCGCGGTGAAGAGAATCTCCTTGGCGACCGACGGGCCGGCGAGCTCGATCAGCTGGCCCAGCGATTCGGCGCTGTAGCCGATGCCGAGCTTCGCGGCGGGTACGCCGAACTGTGCGTCTTCGGAGCAGATCCTGAGATCGCAGTTGAGCGCGATCGCGAGGCCGCCGCCCAGGCACCAGCCGCGGATCATCGCGATCGTCGGCTTGCCGATGCCGCGCAGCGAAGCGCGGAAGCCGGCCGTCATCTTGTTGTAGGCCGCGATCTGCTCGGGCGTGGAGCGGTTGCCTTCATATTTCGAGATGTCGCCGCCCGATACGAACGCCTTGGTGCCCGCGCCGCGCAGTATCACGACGCGGATCGCCGGATCGGCGTCGAAATCGTCGAGCAACCGGCCGGCCGCCTGCGACATTTCCGGTGAAATCGCGTTGAGCTTTTCCGGGTAATTGAAAGTCAGCGTGCCGATCGCGCCTTTTTTGGTGCCGAGGATCTTGTCTTTTTCGTCCGTCTGTACCGTATCCATGTTCAACCCTTTTTAGATGACGCCGTTGGCGCGCATTTGCTGCAATTGTTCTTTCGTGTAGCCGACCGACATGAGCACTTCGTCGGTATGCGCACCTGCGTCAGCGGTGGCGCTGCGTATTTTCTTGCTGACACCGGTCAGGTTAAGAGGCGAGCCGACCAGCTTGATGTCGCCCAGCTTGTCGCTGTGCACCGGCGACGCAATGCCGAGGTGCTGCACCTGCGGATCGGCGAACACCTTGTCGATGGTGTTGATGGGGCCGCACGGCACGCCGGCGGCCTCGAACACTTCGATCCAGTGCTGCGCCGGCTTGTGCCTGGTGATTTCGGCAATCTCGGCGTTGATCTGCTGGCGCGCCTTGCTGCGCTTCTGCTGGGTGTTCCACTCTTCGCGGTCTTTCCATTCCGGCTTGCCCAGCGCCTCGCAGCAGCGCGCGAACACGCGCGACGACGACGCGGCGATGTTGAAAACGCCGTCGCTGGACGGAAACACGCCCGTGGGCACGCCCGTCGGATGGTCGTTGCCGGCCTGGCCCGCGACTTCACCCGACATCAGGTAACGCGACGCCTGGAAGTCGAGCATGAAAACCTGCGCTTCCAGAAGACTCGTGTGCACCCAGCGCCCGACGCCGGTCGTTTCGCGCTCGTAGAGCGCCGTCATCACGCCGAACGCAAGCAGGTTGCCCGCTGTAAGATCGGCGATCGCGATGCCCACGCGCACCGGGCCCTGGCCGGGCAGCCCGGTAATCGTCATCAGGCCGCCCATGCCCTGCACGATCTGGTCGACGCCGGCGCGCTTGCCGTACGGCCCGCTCTGGCCGAAACCGCTGATGCTGCCGTAGACGAGGCGCGGATTGACCTTCTTCACGTCGTCGTAGGAAACCTTCAGCCGGTGCTTCACTTCGGCACGCATGTTCTCGATGATGACATCGGCCTTTGCCGCGAGCTTCATGAACGCCGCATGGCCTTCAGGCGACTTGAGATTCAACCGCACCATTTTCTTGTTGCGGTGCAGGTTCTGGAAGTCGAAGCCTTCGCGCTTGCCGGCAATGTCTTCACCGGTGACCTCCGCCGGCTCGATGCGGATGATGTTCGCGCCCCAGTCGGCGAGGTGGCGCACACAGGTGGGGCCCGCGCGCGCCAGGGTCAGGTCGAGCACGGTGATGCGGGAGAGCGGCAGCGCTTGCGTGACGGGTGCTTCTGCGGGCTTGTTCATATGAATTACCTCGGCCTCCAAAACGTCAATCTTATCGCTGATTTGATCAGCGCGCTTTCACGCCCGGCCGGCGGTCGCCGGTCCGTGCCTGTTTTCCGTCTCCGGCGGCGGCAGGCACCGTCGACATCGGGCCCCGGATGCCGATCATGACTTTGTTTTCGGCGGCGGCACCTGGGAGCAGATCTCGGCGCATTTTTTGGCGGCGTATTCGTAGGCGTCGAATTTCATTACGGCGGTATCGCCCTTGATTTTGGGCTGCACCAGCATGAGTTCGCCGCCGCTTTTGTAATGCTCGTACAATTGACCGACCGTTATGCCCTGCGCTACGGTGCGCCGGTATTCCCGGTAGATATAATCGTCGATGTGCTGCCTGGCGACCCGCA
>CAZEAX010000571.1:0-3020 GCA_964510405.1 uncultured Streptomyces sp.
GTGCGAGGAGCGCAGCAGGCTGAGCCGGAAGACCGAGCCGTTGGTATCGGAGCCGAGCGTGAACGGCACTAGGCCGCCGGCAACGGCGGCCGCGGATCCACCGGAGGAACCGCCGGCAATGCGGTCGAGCGCATGCGGATTGCGGGTCGGACCGTAATGCGTGTTCTCCGTGGTGAATCCGTACGCATATTCGTCCATGTTCAATGCGCCGAGGAGCACCGCGCCGGCGGATTTGAGCCGCTGTATTAATAGAGCGTCGTGCGTTGCCGCTGCGCGCTCGGCATTGATTTTCGAACCGGCGAGCGTTGGCAGCCCTGCTATATCGAAAAGATTCTTGACTGCGTAAGGCACGCCGGCGAGCCCACCGGGGTCACGGCCGGCCGCGCGCGCGGCATCGACACTCGCTGCTTCTGCCAATGCCCGTTCCGCAGTGACGGACGTAAAGCAGTTGAGCCGGGGATCGATGGCCTCGATGCGCGCGAGCGCGGCGCTGGTTACTTCTGTTGCGCTGACCGAACCGCCGCGTACCGCCGCGGCGATCGCGGTTACTCCCGCGTCGGCGCCGGGCATGGCGTGAAAACTGCCGCGTGTTCAGCGGCATCGTCGAGCGGAAAGGCGTTCACGATTTCCGCCATGCCGGCGATCATCCTGAAATAGGTAACGACACCGGGCACATGTTCGGGCGCGAGCTCTAGGCCAATGCCGCGCGCCGCATTTACGACGACCTTGTCATCGATGAGTTTCGGATCCATGCGGAGTGGAACCTACAACGGCATGCGCGAATTACAGGGCAAGGCACGCCCGCACGTTTTCGCTGTCCATGTTCTTGCCCAGACCCTGCTTGATGATCTCGCCGCGCGACATGACGAGGTAATGGTCGGCGAGCGACTTGGCGAAATCGTAATATTGCTCAACCAGCAGAACGGCCATCTCGCCGCCTTTGGTGAGCGAGGAAATCACGTTGCCGATGTCCTTAATGATCGACGGCTGGATGCCCTCGGTCGGTTCGTCGAGGATCAGGATTTTGGGGCCTGCCGCGAGTGCGCGACCGATGGCAAGCTGTTGCTGCTGTCCGCCCGAGAGATCGCCGCCGCGCCGGTGCAGCATGTCCTTCAGCACCGGGAACATTTCGAAAATGCGCGCGGGCACCTTGGTGCCGCCTGCTTTGGGGGCAAGTCCCATCAGCAGGTTTTCCGCGACGGTAAGGCGCGGAAAAATTTCCCGCCCCTGCGGAACATATCCAATACCCAGCCGCGCGCGTTCGTAAGGCGGCATCGCAGCGATGTCCTTGCCGTCGAAGGTGAGAGTGCCGGAGCGCGTCGGTACGACGCCGACCAGGCACTTCAACAACGTCGTTTTACCCACGCCGTTGCGGCCGAGTATGGTCGTGCAAGCGCCTGCCGGCACTTCGAAGCTCAGGTTGCGCAGGATATGACTTCCACCGTAATACTGGTTGAGTCCGGCTATGGATAGCATGGTCAACGTCCCAGGTAGACTTCAATGACGCGTTGATCGTTCTGCACGGTATCCATCGAGCCTTCAGCGAGCACGCTGCCTTCGTGGAGCACCGTGACCTTGCGTGCGATGCGCGTGACGAAGTCCATGTCATGTTCGACCACTACCAATGAGTGCTGGCCTGCCAGCGTATTGCACAGTTCGGCGGTGCGCTCGGTTTCCTCATCCGTCATGCCGGCTACCGGCTCGTCGAGCAGCAGCAACTGCGGTTCCTGCATTAACAGCATGCCGATTTCGAGCCATTGTTTTTGACCGTGCGAGAGCAGGCCGGCGGGACGGTCGGCGGAGTCCGCAAGCTGGATCAGGGAGAGCGTCGCGGCGATTTTGTCGCGTTGCGCCGAATCAAGCTCGACTGTCAGGCTGTGCCGCACGCGCTTGTCCACCTTCATGGCGAGTTCGAGATTTTCGAACACCGAATGCGCCTCGAACACGGTCGGTTTCTGAAACTTGCGACCGATGCCCGCGTGGGCGATTTCCGCCTCCGACAAGCGGGCGAGGTCGATGTTCTGGCCGAAAAATGCGGTACCGGTGTCGGCACGGGTTTTGCCGGTGATCACATCCATCATCGTCGTTTTGCCGGCGCCGTTGGGGCCGATGATGCAGCGCAATTCGCCCGTCTCTATCATGAGGTTCAGGTTGTTCAGCGCCTTGAAGCCGTCGAAACTGACCGAAATGTCTTCGAGATAGAGGATGGCGCCGTGCGTGAGATCGACGGCGCCCGGCTCGATCACGCGCCCCTGCGATGCCTGCGGGTCGTCGTGGGATTGCAGCAGTTCGGTTGCGATGTTCATGCGCGGCGCGCCCGCAGTTGGTCGACCAGGCCCATGACGCCTTTCGGCATGAAAAGAGTCACGGCGATGAACAGCAGGCCGAGGAAAAAGAGCCAGTATTCCGGAAAGGCGACGGTGAACCAGCTTTTTGCCCCATTGACGATGCCCGCGCCGAGCAGTGCACCGAGGAGCGTGCCACGGCCGCCCACCGCGACCCAGATCGCAATTTCAATCGAGTTGGCGGGCGACATCTCGCTCGGATTGATGATGCCGACCTGCGGAACGTACAACGCGCCCGCGACACCGCAAATCACCGCTGACAGCGTCCAGATGAAAAGTTTGTACCACAGCGGGTTATAGCCCGAGAACATGACACGGTTTTCGGCATCGCGGATCGCGGTCAGCACGCGGCCGAACTTGGATTGCACGAGATAGCGCGCTAGCAGCAGGGTGCCGAGCAGCGTCATGCCGGTAATGGCGAACAAGGCCATCCGGGTTTCGGAGGTATGGATCGGAAAGTCCAGGATGCGCTTGAAATCCGTAAAGCCGTTGTTGCCTCCGAAGCCCGTATCGTTGCGGAAGAACAACAGCATGAATGCGAAAGTCAGAGCCTGCGTGATGATTGAAAAGTAAACACCCTTGATGCGCGAACGGAAGGCGAAGAATCCAAATACGAACGCAAGCAGTCCGGGAACCAGCACCACGAGCAGCGCACAGTACCAGAAGTTCGAAGTA
>CAZEAX010000572.1:0-3007 GCA_964510405.1 uncultured Streptomyces sp.
TGTAGGCGCGCGTTTCCGCTTCGTGCTGGCTGGGCACCGGAGAATTGATGCCGTAATCCATGTTGAGACGGCGCAAATCCACGCTCATTGCGCGGCGCTCGGCTTCGGCATCGGTCTCGGCGCAGATCACGAACACCGTCAGCAGCGCATGCGGTTCCGCTTCACGCGTTGATGGCTGGTACTTGCGCTTGTAGTCGCGCATCACCTGGTCGCCGCCGTCGGCGCTGATGAAATGCGCGAACGCAAAGCGCAACCCGAGCTCGGCCGCCAGCGCGCCGCTGTAGTCGGACGAGCCGAGCAGCCAGACTTCGGGCGCCGTCGGCCCCATCGGTTGCGCCTTGACCTTCGCGAACGGATGTCCCGCCGGCAGCGCGTCGTCGAGATAAGCGACGAGATACTGCACGTGCTCGGGAAAATTCTCCGCAGTCGGATAGCGGCCCTCGCCCATCGCCATCGCAGTGGTCTGATCGCCGCCGGGCGCGCGCCCGAGGCCGAGATCGATGCGCTGCGGAAACAACGCTTCGAGCATGCGGAACTGCTCGGCGATTTTGAGCGGGCTGTAATACGGCAGCAGGATGCCGCCGGTGCCGACGCGGATTTTCGACGTTGCCGCCGCCACGCGCGTGACGAGTATCTCCGGACACGGATCGGCGAGCGCCTGCAGCGCGTGATGCTCCGCGAGCCAGTAGCGGTAATACCCGAGCTCTTCCGCCGCCTGCGCGAGCTTGATCGTTTCCGCCACCGCCTGCGCGGCCGTGTGCCCGCTGATGATGGGCGACTGGTCGAGGATGCTTAACTTCATAGGTAATGGGATATGGGCAACAGGACGGTGATTTGGTGATTGTGCGATTCAGTTACTCAATCGCTAAATCGCTTAATTACTTTATCGCTCAAAAGCAATGCTCACCACCCATTCCTCATCGCTCATAACCGGGCTCTCAACGCTCCGACCCGCGGATGAATTCGTTCAGCACCGCGTTCCAAGCGAGCGCGAGGTTGGTGCGATTATAACCGCCGCCGCCGAAACCCATGATGCGTCCCTGCGAAAATTCATTGGCGAGTTCGCACAGGCTCTTTGCCGCGTGCGCGTGGGCGGCAGGCGTGTACTGCAAATGCGCGAGCGGATCGCCGGCCAGGCTGTCGGCGCCGCACTGGAAGACGATGAACTCGGGTTTGAAGCGCCGCAGGAATTCTTCGACGCGCGCCCACTCGCGCATGAAGAGCTTGTCGTTGGAACCGGGCTGCATCGGAATGTTGAGCTTGGTGCCCGCAGCGTCGCCCTTGCCGGTTTCTTCGGCATGTCCGGTGCCCGGATAGAGAAACATGCCGTCTTCGTGGATGTCGGCGACGAACACCTCGGGGTCGTGCTCGTAAGGATAATAGAGTCCGTCGCCGTGGTGCACGTCGATGTCGACGTAGGCCACGCGCTTGATCCCGTAATTTTCGCGCAACGTGTCGATCACGACGCCGCAGTCGTTGAACACGCAGAATCCCGCGCCGATGTCGCGCCGCGCGTGATGCAGGACCCCGATCGGCTGGAAAGTGCGGTAAACCTCGCCGCTCATTACGCGCTCCAGGCCTTCGAGCGCGGATCCGACCACCGCCGCGGACGCATCGTAGACGCCGGGATACGCCGGGGTATCGCCGTAATCGATCGAGCCGAGCCCCAATTCGTTGAGCTCGTCGACGCGGCCGACATAGTTCGCGGTGTGAAAGCGTTCGATTTCTTCGCGCGACGCCGCGCGCGGGTGAGCGAGCGTCGCGAACTTGTCGAGCCCCTGCTTGACCGTTTCCTTCCAGAACGCATCCTGGCGGTCCGGCCCGAACGGATGCCCGTTCGGAAAACCATATTTGCCGAGCGCTTCACCGACGTAGAGCAATACTTCCGCGGCCATGACAGACTTCCCGCCCTAGTTCAGCTTCGCTCCGCTTTCCTTGACGAGCTTCGCCCATTTCGCGACGTCGGCATCCAGAAATTTGCGGAATTGTTCGGGCGTGTTGCCGACCGGCTCGGCGCCGTCTCCCGCGATCATGTCCTTGACGTCGGAGCGCTGGAGTATTTTGACGATCTCGTCGTGCAGGCGGGTCACGATCGGTTTGGGCATTTTCGCAGGTCCGAAGATGCCGTACCAGCCGACGATCTCAAACCCGGGCAGCACTTCGGCCATTGCGGGTATGTCGGGCAGGGCCGCGACCCGCTTCGGCGCGGTGACGGCAAGACCGCGCAGCTTGCCCGACTTCATCATCGGCACCGCGCCCGCCATGCCGGCGAAATTGTATTGATACTGGCCGCCGATCAGATCGATCAACGCGGGCCCGGTGCCCTTGTACGGAATGTGCTGTGCTTTAACACCCGCCATCAGGTTGTAGAGTTCGCCGGCCAGATGGCCGCCGCTGCCGATGCCCGCCGAGCCGAAGTTGAGCGGGCCTTTGAAGTTGCGCGTCCACTCGACGAATTCCTTCAGCGTTTTGGCCGGCGACGACGGATTCACGAGCAAGAGCAGGCCGGCCGCGGTCAACTGCGTGATCGGCGTGAAATCGTCGAGCACCTTGTAGGGCAGCTTGGGATTGAGCGCCGCATTGACCGTGTGCTGGTGGTAGACCACGATCAGCGTGTAGCCGTCGGGCGGCGAATGCGCGGTGATGTCCGCGGCCACGACGCCGGATGCGCTGGCGCGATTGTCGACCACCACCTGTTGCTTCAATACTTCGCCGAGCTTCGCGCCGATCAGGCGGGCGAGAAAATCGGTGGTGCCGCCGGGCGCGGCGGGCGTGATCATGCGGATCGGGTGGCTCGGATAGTCATCGGCGGCCCGCGCCGCCGTGATTGCCAGCGTCAAACCCAGCACCGCAACGGCGGCGGCAGCGTCACGTCTGTTCATGGAAATCTCCTGTGATGAAAGCGGTCAGATTTTAAGCAGGCGCGCCGAATTGCCGCCGAGTATCAGGTCGCGCTCGTAGCCGGAGAGCTGCGGAATGCTCTCGACAAACTCGATCGGCCGCTCGA
>CAZEAX010000573.1:0-2994 GCA_964510405.1 uncultured Streptomyces sp.
CTATGAGCGGGCCTGGGCAGGTAGCGCATGTTAAAATCCGCGGCTTTTTACCTGAAGGCAAAGCACGTAGAGGCGTGCGCCAACGGTAATTCCGACCGACATGGAATTGATGATCAAGCATGACAATATCCGCCTATCCTGATTTGCGCGCGCATGTCGCCGGGTTGATGGACGCGGCACGCACTTCCGTCGCACCGGCGCAGACCGGCGTCGTGGCGGTTATCGAGCGCCCGAAACAGGCACAGCATGGTGATTTCGCCTGCAATGTCGCGATGCAGCTCGCCAAACCGCTCAAGCGCAATCCGCGGGATATTGCCGCCACGCTGATAGCTGCCATCCCGGCTTCGCCTTATCTCGCCAAAGCGGAAATCGCCGGCGCAGGCTTCATCAATATCTTTCTCAAGCCCGAAATCAAGCGCGCGATCGTGCCGCACATACTGGTAAGCGGCGATGAATTCGGCCGCGCCGCCGCTAAATCCAGCCAGAAAATCCAGGTAGAGTTCGTATCGGCCAATCCAACCGGACCGCTGCACGTCGGTCACGGCCGCGGGGCAGCGTTCGGCGCCAGCTTGGCCAACGTGCTGACCGCAGCCGGCTTCGACGTGCAGCGTGAATACTACGTCAATGACGCGGGCCGGCAAATGGACATACTCGCGCTGTCGACCTGGCTGCGCTACCTCGCGCTCGCGGACTTGCACGTTGAATTCCCTGCCAATGCGTATCAGGGCGACTACGTAACGACGATGGCGCAGGCATTGCGCGCACGGGACGGTGAACGCTACCGTCGCGACCTAGCCGAAGTCTGCGCGGGGGCTCCCGCTGCGACGGAGGACGCGGAGTCGCGTCTCGACCATCTGATTGCCAACGCAAAACGCTTGCTCGGCACCGACTATGCCGTCATTCACGGCCACGCGCTCGCCACGCAGTTGGACGATTGCCGCGAAGATCTCGCCGCGTTCGGCGTGACGTTCGACCGCTGGTACTCGGAACAATCGTTATACGACACCGGCAAGATCGAACTGGCCATCCGGCGACTGGAAGCGGGTGGTCACCTGTACCTTAAAGATGGCGCGACGTGGTTCCGCTCGACCGCGTTCGGTGATGAAAAAGACCGCGTGGTGCGCCGCGAGAACGGCCAATACACGTACTTCGCCTCGGACATCGCGTATCACCTCGACAAATTCGAACGCGGCTTCGAGCGCGTAATCGACGTGTGGGGCGCCGATCATCACGGTTATATTCCGCGCGTCAAGGGCGCGCTCGCCGCGCTGGGCGCGAACCCCGGCCAGCTCGAAATCGCGCTGGTCCAGTTTGCAGTGTTGTATCGCGGCGGCGCCAAAGTCTCGATGTCGACTCGCGCCGGCGAGTTCGTCACGCTGCGTGAACTGCGTCACGAAGTCGGCAACGATGCGGCGCGTTTTTTCTACGTGCTGCGCAAAAGCGACCAGCATCTGGATTTCGACCTCGATCTCGCGAAATCGCAAAGCAACGACAATCCCGTCTATTACGTGCAATACGCGCACGCCCGAGTGTGCAGCGTGCTGGAACAGTGGGGCGGCAATGCCGCCAGCCTCGCGACTGCGGATCCATCGCCGCTTGCGGCCGAGCCCGAAACGGCGTTGCTGTCGCGGATTTCGGAATACCCGGTCGTGGTCGAGAACGCGGCGCGCGAATTGTCACCGCACCTGGTGGCGTTTTATCTGCGCGAACTCGCGGCGGAATTTCACAGCTATTACAACGGCACCCGCCTGCTGGTGCCGGAAGAGCCCGTCAAACTCGCAAGGCTCGCATTGGCCGTCGCCGTCAGGCGCGTTTTGCTGAATGGACTCGCGTTATTGGGTGTGTCCGCACCGGAAAAAATGTAAAATTCCGGCATGAGCAAGGATTACAAAGGGCCCGCCAAAAAACCCAGCGGCGGCAAAAGCGGCGCGGGCTCGTTGTTGATCGGCATTCTGATCGGATTGCTGCTGGGCCTCGGCATCGCGCTGGCTGTTGCGTGGTATATCAACAAGATGCCCACGCCGTTCGTCAATCGAGCGCTGCCGCCGCCAAAAAGCGAACCGCTGAAAAATGCCGACGCGGCCAAAAGCGACGACAAAGCCGCCAAATCTGCCGACGGCAAGCCGCGGTTCGATTTTTACAAGATCCTGCCGGGCTCGGAAGAACCGGTCACCGAGCAGCAATTCAAAGATGCCCAGGACAAGCCGTCACCGGCGAAAGAAGCGTTTTACCTGCAGGCGGGAGCATTTCAGAACGCGCCCGACGCCGATAATCTGAAAGCCCGCCTGGCGCTGGTCGGTGTGGCAGCTTCCGTCCAGACGACCACCCTGCCTGACAAAGGCGTGTGGCACCGCGTGCGCGTGGGTCCGTATACGGCAATCGAGGACCTCAACCGGGCGCGCGATACGTTGAAACAAAACGGCATCGAGACCACTCTAATCAAGGTTCGCGAGACACCGGCGCAGGCAGGCAAGTAAAATTTCGAGGGAGGCATGATGAAGTTATTGAAACATGTGGGACAGGTTGCAGTGTTGCTGATGTTGTTTGCCGCAGGCAACGCATTGGCACAACAAGCGCCCGTCGTGGGCCGCGATTACACGCAGTTGAGCCCGCCCCAGCCGACCGACAGCGGCAAGAAGATCGAAGTCATGGAGTTTTTCTGGTACGGCTGCCCGCATTGCTACCACCTCGAACCGGCGCTCAAAGCGTGGCTGAAGAAGAAGCCCGCAGACGTCGAATTCCGCCCGGTGCCGGGCACGTTCGGCGCGCCCGCTTGGGAGCCGCTGACCCGCACATACTACGCGTTGGATGCGATGGGACTCGCACCCAAATATCACGACGCCATCTTCGCCGCGATCCACGAGGAAAAAGATGCCGCGAAGCAACGCGCCATGGTCAACGATTCCCGCGTCATTGCCGATTGGCTCGCGTCCAAAGGTGTCGACAAGCAAAAGTTTCTCGACGCCTACAACTCGTTTGCGGTGAACAACCGCA
>CAZEAX010000574.1:0-2984 GCA_964510405.1 uncultured Streptomyces sp.
GTCGAAGCCGCGCGGGTCGCTCGCCGCCTGCGCTGCGCCGTTCGCGCTGGATTTGAAAACCGCCTGCATATTGCCCCATTTTCGACTGACCAGACGCAAATGATGCCCTTTCTCCTCGAGGGCAGTGCGCCACGCCGCCGAAAAACTGTCGGGCTCGATTTCGACCTCGTCGGGCCAGCATTGATGGTGATAACGCGGCGCCGTGACGATGCTCAACAGATCGACATTATCCTGATTCACGTAATCGATGATGCCGAACAGGACCATGCTGATGATGCGCGAACCGCCCGGCGCGCCGATGACCAGCGCGCCCTTGCGGTCCTCGACGAACGTGGGGCTCATGCTCGACAGAGGCCGCTTGCGCGGCGCGATGAAATTGGCTTTGCTCCCGAGCAGATGGTAATTGTTCGGCAGCCCGGCGCCCAGCGAGAAATCATCGATTTCATTGTTGAGCAATACGCCGGTATCCCCCGCCACCAAGCCGCCTCCGAACCATGAATTGATGCTCAACGTCGCACCGACCCGGTTGCCGTCGGCGTCGATCACCGAATAGTGCGTCGTGTTATAGCTCTCGGTGACGGCCGCCAGCGGCGTAATCGTCAGGGCGTCGATCGGCGTTGCGAGGTTCGGATTGATCGTGGCGGCGCGGCTGTGCGCGTACGCCTTGTCGATCAATTTGGCGACCGGCACTTTCACGAAGTCGCTGTCGCCCAGGTAGCGCAGGCGATCCTGAAAACCGCGGCGCAGCGCTTCGATCACGAGGTGCGCGTCGGCCGGGTCGCGCGCATCGGCGATTTTGTAGCCCTCAAGGATGTTGAGCGTCTGCGCGAGGGTCACGCCGCCCGACGAAGGCAGCGCGGCGGAAACGACCGTTGCGCCGCGGTAACTGAAACGCACGGGCGCGCGCTCCACGATCCTGTAGCCGGCAAGGTCGGACGCCTGCCACACGCCGCCGGCCGCATTGACGCCGTTCACGAGCGATTGCGCGACCGGACCGCGGTAAAACCCGTCGCGCCCCTGCCCGGCCATCCGCTCCAGCGTCGCGGCAAGTTCCGGCTGCCGCAGCAGATATCCCTGCTGCGGCGCATTGCCATTGTCGAGGAAAGTTCGCGCGGTGTTGGTGCCGCCGCGCAACAACTGCTCGCGGACTTTGGCGATGCGCGCGAACCGTGAATCGATATTGAAGCCGTTGCGTGCCAGCGCGATTGCCGGCGCCAACAACTGGCGCATGCGCAGCTTGCCATATCTTTGGACAAGATGCGCCATTCCCGCCGGCACGCCAGGAATACCCGCTGCCTTGCCGCCAAGCAAGGTCGCGCCTGGAATCGGTACGCCTTCGTCGTCGACATACATGGAAAGCGTTACCGCGGCAGGCGCCGTTTCGCGCGCATCGACCATGACCTGCTTGCCATCGACGGCCCGGTGCAGCAGCCAGAACCCGCCACCGCCCAGTCCCGCCGAATAAGGCTCGACCACTGCCAGTACGGCCGCGACCGTTACCGCCGCGTCAAACGCGTTGCCGCCCTGCTGCAGAATCCGGTAACCGGCCTCGGTCGCGAGCGGATGGGCGCTCGCAATCCCCGCGCGCGCCGGCACATCCGCCGCGCCCGCAGACATCGCTGCGCACGCGAGCGCCAGTATCAGGACGCGCCGCCAGTTCAAGGCACGGGCGCGCGCGCGGCTTACCGCCTCGACCCCAAACCATGCCCGCAGCGCCGTGCCGGCCGACTGTCTCGCCAATGTTATCCTCGTAAAAACGGTTTGCTTGCTGAGCGGATTACCGACGCCGGTGCACGACCACTCAACTCCGACTCACGCCGCCAGTATACCAGCGTGATTCCGCCGGCCGTGCGGTCGATAAACGCCCCGCGTTCAGTCGAGCGTTTCGCGGTATCGATTCAGGGCGATGGTGCCCGCGATCAGCAAAAACAATCCAATCGGCCACACGTTCGGAAAAATTTCCGCCGCGCCGTTGCCTTTGAGCAGGATGCCGCGCACGATGCGCAGGAAATGGGTGAGCGGCAGCACCTCGCCCAGCCATTGCGCCCATTGCGGCATGCCGCGAAACGGAAACATGAAGCCCGACAGCAGCATCGACGGCAGGAAAAAAAAGAACGTCATCTGCATCGCCTGCATCTGGCTCTTGGCCAGCGTGGAGAACGTATAGCCGATCGAGAGATTGGCCGCGATAAAAAGTATCAGTACGAGCGACAGCAAAGCGAGATTGCCCAGCATGGGCACCGCGAACAGGACCTTGGCGGCGCCCAGTATCACCGTGACCTGAATGTAGCCGACGATGATGTAGGGGACGATCTTGCCGACCATCACCTCGATCGGGCGCACCGGAGTGGCAAGCAGATTTTCCATGGTTCCGCGTTCGTATTCCCGCGTGACCGCGAGCGAGGTCATCATCACCATGGTCATCGTCAATACGACGCCGATCAGGCCCGGCACGATGTTGTACTGGGTGATGCCTTCAGGATTGTAACGGCGCTGCACGCGCAGTTCGAACGCCGGCGCCTGGTATTGCAGGTTTTGCAGGACGCCGCTGAGATCGCGACTCAGCGCAGTCTGGTTGATCGACAGCAGCGCCGCGAGCGCATTGCTGGTCGCCGCCGGATCCGTCGCGTCGGCTTCCACCAGCAGCACCGGGCGCTCGCCGCGCTCGAGCTTGCGCGAAAAATTTTCCGGTATCGTCACCACGAACTGCACCGAACCCAAAGCGAGCGCGCGGTCCGCCTCGGCCTCGCTCGTCAACTCGTGCACGACACGGAAATAGCCGCTGTTTTCGATCGCCCGCAAGAGCGTCCTCGAATAAATACTGTTGTCGGCCGCCAGCACCGCGGTCGGCAGCGCCTTGGGATCGGAATTGATCGCGAACCCGAACAGGATCAACTGCATGATGGGCACGCCCACCATCATCGCGAAGGTCAGGCGGTCGCGCCGCATCTGCACGAATTCCTTGGTGAGCACGGCCCAGAACC
>CAZEAX010000575.1:0-2978 GCA_964510405.1 uncultured Streptomyces sp.
ACGATGCCGAAGAGCGCGTTGGGGTTGCCCTCGTGGGCCTGCTTCGAGCGCGCGGCCCAACGAAGCGACATGCGCATCGACTCGGCCGCCTGCTCGCGCGTGGACGGGTAGCCCGTGCATTCGTCGAAGACCATCACGATGTCGGAGTTCAACCCGCGCTGGATGCGCATCGATTCTTCCGGCGTGAGAAAGCATGCATCACCATTGACGGGCGACTGAAACTTCACGCCATCCTCGCTGATCTTGCGCATCGCGCCGAGACTGAACACCTGAAAACCGCCCGAGTCGGTGAGGATCGGGCCGTGCCAGCCCATGAAGCGATGCAGCCCGCCGTGCGCGGCGACGACTTCGAGCCCGGGCCGCAGCCACAGGTGAAACGTATTGCCGAGCACGATCTGCGCGCCGATGTCGGTCAGCTCGGCGGGACTCATAGCCTTGACCGTGCCGTACGTGCCCACCGGCATGAACGCCGGCGTCTCGACGCTGCCGTGCGCGAGCTTGAGCGTGCCGCGGCGCGCGGCGCCGTCCGTCGAAGCGACCTTGAATTCCATCACGCGGCCAGCCTGGCGAGCGCGCGCCGCATGTCGTCGGGCATCGGCAACGGCCGGTGTGTGTCGCGGTCGCAGCACACGTGTACGAAATGCCCCTGCGCGGCGGCGACTGCTTCGTCGTTGCGGAAAATACCGATCTCGAACCGCACGCTGCTCGTGCCCAGATGCGCGACGCGCAGCCCGCAATGTACGGTGTCGGGAAACGAAATCGGGCTGAAATACTGGCAACCGGTTTCGACCACCAGGCAGACCGGCCCCGTCTCCATGCTCAACACGCGTTCGCGCAGCATGTATTCGTTGACCACGGTGTCGAAATACGAATAGTAGTTGACGTTGTTGACGTGGTTGTAAACGTCGTTGTCCATCCAGCGTGTCGGGATCGCGAGGAAATGCGGAAAGCGCTGGCGGATCGCGGGTTCGGCTTTGCTCATTGCGGCGGCGGATGCGATGACGGGAACGGGCGGGTATTATCGCTGCACCGGCGCGCCCGCGCCAGAGCGGCGGGCGCCTTCATGAAAGGACCTGCAATGCCACAATCATTTACCGTGCGGGCCGCGGAGCGCGGCGACGTTGCCGCGATCCTGGCCATGATCCGCGAGCTCGCCGATTACGAGCATCTCACGCATCTGTGCACCGCGACCGCGGCGCAGCTCGACGAGGAGCTGTTCGGACCGGACGCGACCGCCGAGGCGCTGATCGCCGCAAGCGGCGACGAACCGGTCGGCTACGCGATCTACTTTCACAATCTGTCGACGTTTCTCGGGCGCAAAGGCCTCTATCTCGAAGACCTTTACGTGCGACCGGCGCATCGTCATCACGGTTGCGGCCGCGCTCTCCTGATTGCAGTCGCGCGAATAGCCGCAGAACGCGGCTGCGCGCGCTTCGAATGGATGGCGCTCGACTGGAACGCGCCAGCCATTGACTTTTATGAAAAACTCGGCGCGACCCAGATGGCGGAATGGCGGCTGCTGCGCGTGACCGGCGACGCGTTGCGCAAGCTCGCGGCTATGCGCTGAAAACTATTCACTGGTCGGCGCGTTCGATCAGCATCGCATCGCCATAACTGAAAAAGCGGTAGCGCTTCGCGACCGCATGCGCGTACGCGCGGCGGATATTGTCCACGCCGGCGAACGCGGAAACCAGCATCATCAGCGTCGAGCGCGGCAGATGAAAATTCGTGAGCAGCCGGTCGACGACGCGAAACCGGTAGCCGGGCAGAATGAAGAGCCGCGTTTCCGCGCTGCCCGCGCGCAGTTCGCCGGCCGCAGCCGCCGATTCGAGCGCGCGCAAACTTGTCGTGCCCACCGCAACGACCCTGCCTCCCGCCGCCCGCGCCGCGGCGATAGCATCCACCGTGGCCGGCGGCAACTCGTACCATTCGGCGTGCATCGTGTGTTCGTCGAGATTTTCCACCCGCACCGGCTGAAAAGTGCCGGCGCCGACGTGCAGCGTGATCCACGCGAGCCGCACGCCGTTGGCCTGCAGCGTCGCCAGCATCGCGTCGTCGAAATGCAAGCCCGCCGTCGGCGCCGCCACCGCACCCGGCGTTTGCGCGTAGACCGTCTGGTAGCGCGCGTCGTCGCTGGGATCGGCCGCGTGCGTGATGTACGGCGGCAATGGCACGCTGCCCGCGCGTTCGAGCAGCGCAAACACGTCGGTGCAATCCAGAAATCGCAATTCGAAAAATTCGCCCGCGCGGCCGAGCACCTGCGCGACGGCACCCTGCGAGAGCATCAAGCGCGAGCCGGCGCGCGGCGTCTTGCTCGCGCGCACCTGCGCGAGCGCGCGTTCGCGATCGAGCACGCGCTCGATCAAAACCTCGACCTGCCCGCCGCTCTCCTTGTGCCCGGTCAGCCGCGCCTTGATCACGCGCGTGTCGTTCATGACCAGCACGTCGCCCGCCCGCAGCAAGCCGGGCAGATCGCGAAACTGCCGGTCCGCGAGTTCGCCGCTGCGCCCGTCGAGATGCAGCAGGCGGCTCGCGCCGCGTGCGGCTGCCGGATATTGCGCGATCAGCGCGGGTGGCAGTGCGTAATCGAAATCGGATAATTTCACCGCGCCGATTATACTGGCCGGGTTGCGGTGGGTTGGCTGTTACTGGATAATTGGCCCTGCACGCGGACGGCAATGCCGCCGTATGCAGGTATGCGGGTTCGAACGGACAGAACGCCCGCCGTTCAACCCGCATCTCATTGCCGGGATGGCGGAATTGGTAGACGCACGGGACTCAAAATACACCTCGGTATTGCAATAACTAACTGATATTATTGATAATAATACTTCGTCTCTATACTACACATTTACTACACATTCCAGACCTCCAATTGATATACTCCCCGCTGACTAATTCACAGTCAGAGGCGAAATGGCAGACGCCGCGGGATTACCAAAAATAAACTTGCTTGATGGACGATTTCACATCTTCCG
>CAZEAX010000576.1:0-2965 GCA_964510405.1 uncultured Streptomyces sp.
GCGCCGCGCAGATCGGCGCGCTCGCCACGCCGTACCAGACGCTTGAAGAACTCTATCTCCTGCAAAAACTCGCGCACGGGCTTGGCAACGCCAATGTCGATTTCCGCCTGCGCCAGTCCGATTTCGGCGCCGATGCGAAAGTCGTGCCGTGGCTCGGCATGCCCATCGCCGGCATCGGTGAACTCGATCGCGTGCTGGTGGTCGGCAGCACGCTGCGCAAAGATCATCCGCTGATCGCCAACCGCTTGCGCCAGGCGGCGAAGAAACTGCTGCAGATCAATTTGCTCAATCCGGTCGACGACGATCTTTTGATGCGCGTCGCGAACAGGGTCATCGTCGCGCCGTCGCGGCTCGCTCACGCGCTCGCGCAGGTGGTCAAGGCGGTTGCGCAGGCCAAGAACGCGCCGGTTCCCGCGGATGTTGCGGCAGTCGAAGTGGGCGAATCCGCCCAGCGCATCGCCGACAGCCTCGTGTCCGGCAAGAACGTCGCGATATTTCTGGGCAATCTGGCCCAGCATCATCCGGCGGCAACGCAGTTGCACGCGCTCGTGCAGACGCTTGCCGACCTCGCCGGTGCGAAATTCGGTTTCCTCGGCGAGGCCGCGAACAGCGTCGGCGGTTATCTCGCCGGTGCCACCGCCGGCATGAATGCGGCTCAGCTCGTTGCGCAACCGCGCAAGGCCTACGTACTGCTCGGGGTCGAACCGGAAGTCGATTGTTTCGACTCGCGCGCGGCGATGACCGCAATGCGGAGCGCGGAGTTCGTGGTGGCGCTGTCGCCGTACCAGCATGGCGCGCTGGACTACGCTCACGCGCTGCTGCCCATTTCGCCGTTTACCGAAACGTCGGGCACTTTCGTGAGCGCCGAGGGGCGGGCGCAAAGTTTTCGCGGCATCGTGCAGCCGCTCGCGGAAACGCGGCCGGCCTGGAAAGTGTTGCGCGTGCTCGGCAACCTGCTCGGCGTCGCGGATTTCGACTACGACAGCAGCGAAGAGGTTTTAAAGGATGCGCTGCAAGGGGCCGACGTCGCATCGCGGCTGAACAACCGGCTGGCCTCGGCTGTCGTTGGCAAGCTCGATTCTGCGGGTGGGGGACTCGAGCGGGTCGGCGAAGTGCCGATTTACCAGGCCGATGCGATCGTGCGCCGCGCGGCATCGCTCCAGCAAACGCATGATGCGGCGGCACCCGTCGCCGCGATGAACGGCGAGCTGTTCGCGCAACTTAAATTGCGCGATGGCGATCAGGTCAAGATTATCCAGGGCGGCGGTGCGGTCGTAATTGCCGCGGTGCGCGACGACAAGTTGCCGGCGAATTGCGTGCGCGTAGCGGCCGCTCATCCGCTGACCGCGGAACTCGGCGGCATGCTCGGTGCGATCACGGTCGAGCGCGTCGAAGCGCAGCACAAGGTGGCCGTGTGAACGCCGTCATACAGCCGCTGATCAATCTGGGCGCGTGGGTTTGGGGCCTGCTGGGCGCCGTGGTCGTTGCCGTGTGCGGCCAGGAATTCGCGCCGTACGTTCTGTACACGATCAAGACGCTGATCCTGATTCTTTGCATCGTCGCGCCGCTGATGGGGTGCGTTGCGTATCTCACGTTGTGGGAGCGCAAGCTGATCGGCTGGATGCAGGTGCGCATCGGCCCGAATCGCGTCGGTCCGCTGGGCCTGTTCCAGCCGATCGCGGATGGATTGAAGCTGCTGGTCAAGGAAATCATCATCCCGGCCGGCTCGAACAAATTCCTGTTCGTCGTCGCGCCCATGCTCGCCTTGATGCCGGCGCTGGCGGCGTGGGCGGTCGTGCCCTTCACCCCCGAACTCGTGCTCGCCAACATCGACGCGAGCCTGCTCTATCTGATGTCGATCACGTCGATGGGTGTCTACGGCATCATCATGGCCGGCTGGGCGTCGAACTCGAAGTACGCTTTCTTGGGCGCGTTGCGCTCGGCCGCGCAGATCGTATCGTATGAAATCGCGATGGGCTTCGCGCTGGTCGGCGTGTTGATGGCCGCGCAAAGCCTGAACCTGGTCGAGATCGTGATGAGCCAGCAGGGAAAATACGGCGCGCTTAACTGGTTCTTTATCCCGCTGTTCCCGTTTTTCCTCGTATACCTGATTTCGGGTGTTGCCGAAACCAACCGCTGCCCGTTCGACGTCGCCGAGGGCGAGTCCGAAATCGTCGCCGGTTTCCACGTCGAGTACTCGGGCATGACGTTCGCGCTCTTTTTCCTCGCCGAATACGCGAACATGATCCTGGTGTCCACGCTGTGCTCGATCCTGTTTCTCGGCGGCTGGCTGTCGCCGGTGCCGCAGGCGCTGGCCGACGCGGTCGGGCTGCCGTGGCTCGCCGCCGGCAATATCGGCTGGCTCTTCTTCAAGCTCTTCATGGTGGTTTCGAGCTTCCTGTGGTTTCGCGCGACGTTCCCTCGTTACCGCTACGACCAGATCATGCGGCTCGGCTGGAAGGTTTTCATTCCGGTGACCATCGTGTGGATCGTCGTGCTCGGCGCGTGGATGCAGACGCCGCTGTGGGTCTGGTGGAAATGAGGACACGATGCTGACCGCCATCCGCGATTTTTTCCGCACCTTCCTGCTCGTCGAGCTGGTGAAGGGCATGATGCTGACCGGGCGCCACCTGTTCCAGCGCAAGATCACGGTGCAATATCCCGAAGAAAAAACCCCGCAGTCGGGGCGCTTCCGCGGCCTGCACGCATTGCGACGCTATCCGAACGGCGAAGAACGTTGCATCGCGTGCAAATTGTGCGAGGCGGTCTGCCCGGCGCTTGCTATCACCATCGAATCCGAGCAGCGCGCCGACGGCACCCGCCGCACCACGCGCTACGACATCGACCTCACCAAATGCATATTCTGCGGGTTCTGCGAGGAATCCTGCCCGGTCGATTCGATCGTCGAGACGCGCATCCTCGAGTACCACGGCGAGAGCCGCGGCGACTTGATCTATACCAAGCC
>CAZEAX010000577.1:0-2962 GCA_964510405.1 uncultured Streptomyces sp.
CTGGAAGTATTCCAGCCGCGTCGAGGCCGCAAAAATCGAATTCGGGACGGAAATGCGCGGCGGCGAGACGGTCTATTTCATCCGTGACAACGGCGCCGGTTTCGACATGAAGTACGCCGCCCGGTTGTTCGGAGTATTCCAGCGACTGCACTCGGACGCGGACTTCCAGGGCACGGGAATCGGCTTGAGCATCGTGCACCGTATCGTGACCCGGCACGGCGGCAGGATCTGGGCCGAGTCCGCACCGGGCACGGGTGCGACGTTTTACTTTACGCTGGGTTCCTCCGCGCAGGAGCCCGCTGACCCGTCCATGATGGCGTCAATACAATAAAAACCCGACGGAGAGACGTTATGAATGACCGTGTGCACAGAATTTTGATCGTGGAAGACAGCCGCGCGCTGATGCTGAAGCTGGCGACGGGCCTGCGGCAACGCGGCTACGAGGTCGATGAGGCCGATACCGGAGAAGACGCGATGACGCTCGGGCTTAACCGCAAGTTCGATCTGGCGGTGATCGATATTCACATGCCCGGAATATCCGGCATCGAACTCGCGGAACAATTGAAACGCGAGGCAAACATGCCTTTCATGTTCGTGTCCGCGGACGACGATTCGGAGGTCGTAAAGCAGGCGACCGCACATGGCGCGCTCGGTTATCTCGTCAAGCCGCTCGAAGTCGCGCAGATGGTGCCGGCGATCGAAACGGCGCTGGCGCTGGCGCAGGACCTGCGCAAGCTCGCGCACGACGACGAGCAGTTCAACACTGCGCTGGCGGTTGCGCGGCAGGTCAATCTGGCGGTCGGCATCATGATGGAGCGTCATCGCACCGACCGCGACAGGGCCTATGCAATGCTGCGGGACCGCGCGCGCTCCCAGCGCAGGAAGGTCAATGACGTTGCCATGGAGCTGCTGCACGCGACCGAGCTTAGCAATTTTCGCAATTAGTCCCGCCTTGAACGCGGCGCGCCGGTTCGTCCCCGATTGACGATCAATTTCCGGGTGGATGCGACCGCGGCAGGCCAGCCCCGCCTAAAGGTTTTCCCCGCCGCGACCGTAATAGCGGGCGTGTATGGTTTGTCGGCGCGGGCGTAAAGGCAAATGCGCGAATTGCGGCAGGTTTGGCCGCTTTATTCACGACTTCGTTTTTTGCAGCCCGCCTAATATTCCAGTTAACCAAACGGATTGCCTGGAAAGCGTTTTGGCTTCTCCGGCCTTGTAATCCTGTAAGTCGTGCGCCACCCACTTGCGCGCGGCAGAGTTCCACCGGTTGTAATGGATGCGCCATGCCTCGCGGCACCGGTGCGTCGGTGTGGCCCCGAACTCGCCCCTCCCTATAAAGTTTTGCATTGGCTCGAACGCGCACCGAATTTGTCGTCGCGGTTCGTCGATCTACTTTTTTGAAGAGAGGGGAAGCAAAATGAGCACGTTCAGAAATCTGCGCATCGGAGTCCGTCTCGGCTTGGGTTTTGCCGGCATATTGATTTTCCTGATCGTCATTACGGCAATGTCTATCGTTAACCTGGGGCATTTGAACGGATTGACCGAGACGATCGTCAAGACCGATTGGGTAAAAGTGAAACTGCTGACTGATGCGCTGGACAACGCGCGGGGCAGCATGTCGCGTGTACTGCAACTTGCAAGTGCAACGGACAAAGACGAGATTGCCAAGGCGCGCGACCGTTTTAACAGCAACAAGAAGAAATTTTCGGACGACCTGGACGAAATTACTCCATTGGTCAGGAGGCCGGAAGGGAAGGAACTACTGGCGAAATCCAAGGCGGCACGCGACAAATATGTGGCAAGCGCCGACAAGACCATTGGATTGGCGGAGGCCGGGAAGCGCGACGATGCCTTGAAAACGGGAACGACTGAAACCTACGACGCGTTACACAGTTTTGCCGGGGCATTGCGGGAGCTTGACGACTTTCAACAAAAGCTTCTTGAAGAAACAGGCGCGGAAAGCATCTCGGTCTTCCATGGGACTCGTTCGACCATGATTGCCCTGGGGTTCGGCGCGTTACTTCTAGGTGCGGCGATTGCCGTTTTCATCACGCGTTCGATTACGCGACCCCTGCGCGAAGCAGTGATCGTCGCTGAACATGTTGCCGCGGGTGATTTGACGAGTGCCGTGGCAGTCACGAGCACGGACGAGACGGGACAGTTGTTGTCCGCGCTCAAGACGATGAACGGGAACCTCGTGAATCTGATCGGCGGGGTACGCACCAATGCCGACACCATCGCATCCGCCTCGCAGCAGATCGCGACGGGCAACACGGATCTCTCGCAACGGACGGAAGAGCAGGCGTCGAGTCTGGAAGAGACGGCTTCGTCGATGGAGGAGTTGACGAGCACGGTGAAGCAGAACGCGGAGAACGCGAAGCAGGCGAACCAGCTGGCGGTCAGCGCCTCGGAAGTGGCGGTCAAGGGCGGTCAGGTGGTGAGCCAGGTGGTGGACACGATGAGCGGAATCTCGGAATCGTCGAAGAAGATCGTGGACATCATCAGCGTGATCGACGGCATTGCGTTCCAGACGAACATTCTTGCGCTCAATGCCGCGGTGGAAGCGGCGCGCGCGGGCGAACAGGGCCGCGGATTTGCGGTCGTTGCAACCGAGGTGAGAACGCTCGCGCAGAGGAGTGCGGCGGCGGCGAAGGAGATCAAGGGTCTGATCTCGGACTCGGTGGAGAAGGTCGACAGCGGCTCGAAGCTGGTGAACGAGGCGGGCAAGACGATGGACGAGATCGTGGGTTCGGTGAAGCGGGTGACGGACATCATGAGCGAGATCACGGCGGCGTCGCAGGAGCAGTCGAGCGGGATCGAGCAGGTGAACACGGCGATCACGCAGATGGACCAGGTGACGCAGCAGAACGCGGCGCTGGTGGAAGAGGCGGCGGCGGCAGCGGAGTCGATGCAGGAGCAGGCGCAGGTGCTGACGCAGGCGGTGTCGATCTTCAAGCTCGCG
>CAZEAX010000578.1:0-2958 GCA_964510405.1 uncultured Streptomyces sp.
GCGCGGGCAGACTGCGCGCCAGCGCGCGCTGGAACTCTTCTCGGCCTTGAACGTATGGGACACGGCGCACAACAGCGGGGTGCTCGTTTACGTGCAACTCGTCGATCGCCGCATCGAAATCGTGGCCGATCGCGGCATCAGCGCCAAGGTGGCGCAGACCGAGTGGGACGCGATTTGCCGGCGGATGGAAGCAACTTTCAGGGCCGGCGGTTTCGAGCGCGGCGCGCTTGCCGCCATCGCCGAGATAACCGCGCTGCTGGCGCGGCATTTTCCGCCGCTGGGCGAAAATCCCAACGAGTTGCCGGACCGGCCGGTCGTGCTCTAACGGATCCGGTTTGCCCGTCCTTATCCCTCAATCGGCAATTCGCTATCCTGCTGATAGAATACGGCCAAGCGGGACGATTGCGTGATCGCCCCGGGTTTCCAGCCAAGGATCATTGAATGAAGACTGCAGCAACCCGCCTGCGCGGCGTAGAACACGACATCATCCAGCAGCCCAAAGCGAGCGACGTTGCGCCTTACTATGAGCCGCAGGGCAACGAAGTGGCGATTTTCGAGGCGGCCTACCGCAAGCGCCTGCCGGTGATGCTGAAAGGCCCGACGGGCTGCGGCAAGACGCGCTTTCTCGAGCACATGGCGTTCGTGCTCAAGCGCCCGCTGGTCACGGTGTCGTGCCATGAAGACCTGACGAGTTCGGATCTGGTCGGCCGCTTTCTGCTCGAAGGCAGCTCTACCGTGTGGCAGGACGGGCCGCTCACACGCGCGGTGAAAGCCGGCGCGATCTGCTATCTCGACGAAATCGTCGAGGCGCGCACCGATTCGACCGTCGTCATCCACTCGCTGACCGATCACCGGCGCCGGCTCACGATCGAAAAGAAGGGCCAGGAAATCGACGCGCACGAGGATTTTCTGCTCGTGATTTCGTATAACCCCGGCTATCAGACCGTGTTGAAGGATTTGAAGCCGTCGACCAAGCAGCGTTTTATCGCGATCAACTTCGATTTCCCGGCGGAAGATGTCGAACGCAAGATCGTGGTCAACGAAGTGCCCGGCATTTCTCCCGAACTCGCGGCCAAGCTCGTCGCTACCGGACGCAAAGGCCGGTTGCTGAAAGACCACGGTCTGGAAGAAGCGACGTCCACGCGCGCGCTTGTATACGCGGCGAACATGATCAACGCCGGGCTCGACCCGGTCAACGCATGCCAGGTGGCGATGGTCAATCCGATCACTGATGACATCGAGCTTGCCGATGCGCTGATGGAAATCGTCAAAGCGCACTTCGCCTGATCCCGCCGGCAGCCCCGCCGACTCATGGCCGCCGCAACTCCCGTTTCATCGCCTGCCGCAATCGAGAAAGCGCTGGAGGAATTAAGCGCGTTGTCCTTTGTCGCGCATCGCGAAGTCGCCGATGCGCTGCCCGCGCTGAGGCATCACGGCGATGACGTGGCGCTCGTCTGGCTCGACGCCGTCAAGCGGCTGTTCCAGCACGATCGCGAAGCGGGCAAGGCGTTCGTGCGCGGCAGCTGCGAAGCCGAAAAAATTTCCGAGACCGTCCTGCCGTGGACCGCGCAGGCGCTCGAATTCTTGCGCTGGCAGGGACCGGCCGCCGCGCTGGAAGGCTTCATGAAGAACCTGCCGCGCGCGTTCGGCACGCTGGGCCACGCAGGCGAACGCCGCTGGGCGGAAATCGGCTTCATGTGGTACGCGCGGCACAGCGACAGCGGGCGCGTTTACTTCGCAACGCCGGTGCTCGATCTCGCATGCCGCCAGGGCATCACCGGCGTCGAGCAGTTGTGCGAACCGATGGACGAATTGTTCGAGTCGCGCAAGCTGATGCTCGCGACTTATCTCGGCGGTGCGATTCGCGTGCGCAATCTGCTCGGGGCGCAGGCGGTGCTGCCGTGGGCCTTGCGCGGCGCCGACATCATGCAATCCGGACGCGTGCGCGGCGAAGCGTACTTCCGCCTCGAAAGCGAAGAAAGCCTGTCGGTGTTGCTCGATCACCTGCCGGGTTTCCGCATGAACGAGCGCAACCGGCTGTTGACGCTGCTGCTTAACATCTGGTTCGAGCGCCCGTTCGAATTGAAGGAAAGCACGTGGTCGCCGGACAAAGGCCGGCCGTTCGTCGAGTCGGACGGCCGCAACGTGTTCGTGCCCGCGGTCATGCCCGACCGCGACGAAGCGATCCTCGCTGTTTTGCACGCGGCGGGCCGCCAGTTGTTCGGCAGCTTCGACCGCGCGGCGCTCGAGCGGATCTTTCGCGAGGTCGGCGCAGAATTGCCCAAGTCGGGGCAGATCGCGTGGGCGCCGCTGTTTGCTCACTATGGCGACGACGTGCCGCGTTTCCAGCTGATATTCGACGCGTGCGAAGACCTGCGCGTGGACGCGCGCGTGCAGCAGCGCGTGCCGAACTATCTCGCGCGATTGCACGCCACCGGCGTGTCGCACCGGCTGCGTCCGCCGGAGGCGCTGCCGTATTACGATTTCGCGCTGGCGATGGTCGAGGGCGCGCTTGCGATCGTGCGCGGCCAGCCTTCAGCGCTGGATGCGCGGCTGCGGCCGTTGCTTGAACCCGGTGCAACGATCGTCGATGCATTCTGCATCGCCAACGAGCTGTACAAGGAAACGACACTCGCGCCGGTGACCGATCAGGAAATTTACCAGGGCGCGTATCTGCCGGGCCGTGCGCCCAACGCAGCCCGCTCCGCGCACGCGCAGACCGAGCAGGAGCAGCCGCAGCAGACGCAGGCCGGCGCCGACGGCGAAAAGCAGGAAAGCGAAGACGGCGACCAGGGCGAGAACGAGGACGAGCAGAACGCCGAGACCGGCGGCGAGCAAAGCGGCGAGCGCGAAAAAATGGTCGCGAGTGACGGCCAGAGCGCGGGTTCGAGCAAGATGTCGATGCAGCGCACGCAGACGCAGGAGCAGGGCGGGCAGTCGAGCGACAAAGGCAAACCC
>CAZEAX010000579.1:0-2944 GCA_964510405.1 uncultured Streptomyces sp.
AAGGAATACAAGGAAGGCAGGCGTGCGCATGCGGCGCTCAAGAACATGACGACGCAGATGAGCGAAGCCGATCTGCGCAACGTGGCGGCATATTTCGCGAGCCTGCCGGCGGTCGCCCCCCCTCCTGCGCAAGACGTCAAGCATTCGTCGCCCTATGAACAAGGCAAAAAGCAGGCCGCCGTCTGCGCGGGTTGCCACGGCGAAGACGGCAACGCCAAGACGCCCGGCACACCAAGCCTCGCCGGTCAGCAACCCTATTATCTCGTCGCGGCGATTCAGGAGTACCACCGGGGCGATCGCAGAACCAGCGTGATGAAATCGACGCTGCGCGACACGGACCGCCTGGAGGTGGAAAATCTCGCACTATACTTCGCGGCGCAGACACCTGTTCAACGCGCTTCAGCGCCGCGAGAGGATTCCGCTGCGGGCGAACCGCTCACTGCGATGTGCGGCGGTTGTCACGGTGCGCGCGGCGTGAGCCGCGATGCTACGACGCCGAGCCTCGCAGGACAGGACGCGCAGTACCTAGCAAACGCGATCAAGGCGTACCGCAAGACGCGCCAGAACTGGGGAATGCAACGTTACGTCTCCGCACTGAGCGACAAGGATATCGAGAAGATTTCGGCGTTCTACGCAGCCCAGAAGCCGCAGGCGGCGGAACGGGTGCCGAGTTCGACGCAGGAACTTGCCGACAAGTGCGATCGCTGCCACGATGCCGAGAACAATCCCGCGATGGCGGCACCTAAGTTGCGCGGCCAGGACAAGGACTATCTCATCATGGCCCTGAGAGCGTACCGCGACGATAAACGCGAAAGCTCGACCATGCATAATATGAGTTACGCATACAGCAATGTAATCATAGAAAGCCTCGCTTCCTGGTACGCAAGTCAACCCGCGAAGTAAGCGCCGGCAGGATCTGATTGTTCTCGAGGCCCGCAATCGAATAACTTGACGCCGCAGTAACCGCAGTTGGTGGTGATGACGGGCTTGTCGGAGCAGCAAGCAGTCGAAATACTGCCAGCTTGAACGTCAGGATCGGGCTGCGTGCAGCCCGATTGTTTTTTCGGGCTCGAAAGCGCAGTAAGTATCCCCCAGCAAAGCCGGGGGCTTTAGTTTGTGAGCCGCTCATCGCCAATGTTTCATCTGCTCCAATTTCTCGTCGAGCTTCTCTTGGTTGCGAATACGTTTGCGAATCATCGCCTCGTCTTGACGCACGGTTAGTACAAAGTGGTCTCCTTCTCACGCTGGGGCGTTGTCTATGCGCCGCAAACCGATCAAGCGCGCGCCGTTCATCTAACGCCGGCAGATCCCGTCTAGCATCCGGCCTAAGTGCACGGACATTGATCTATATCAAATAATATAATGTCTCACTATCGCCTGCATTGGATATCATGCAAAAGATATGCGAACCGGTTTTCAAGATCAGGAAACGACCGTCATGACCTCGACCCGGCACTTAGGGCAATATTGAAAAGCCGTAACTTCAGACCAGATAATCGAATCGCAAACGGTACAATGCTGCAAAACACCGTTCACTGCATGAGCATTTTGACGATCGCCACTTGCAACGATCAGATGAAGGGGACCATGGATACTTTCAAAGACAATATGATGCTGGACGACGGCCATCCGGAACACAGTGTCAGGGCCAAGTTAAAAGATATTGCGTTGTTTTTCATCGCGCCTTTTGTCGGACTCGCATACATCGTGGCGTTCCCATTCGTCATTTTCTGGGTAGCGGTGCAAGTCGCCCGCAAGGAGCTGCTCGAGCGCGCATCGGCAAAGCGCCAATGAACCATACGCAACGGCGAGCAAAACGGGACACGCCACGGTACAGGGGCAGAACAATCAAAGGACAAAGATGGCTTGCTCAATAACGCAGTGGAACCTTTATCGCGAGGTGCTTAAACGGCCCTGCATACGAATCGTTGCGCAGGTGGCGTGCTCAGCGATTCTCGCATTGATTTGCGCGACGCACCTGGTCGCTGCTGCGGCCGCGGCGGAACTCTCCGAAAACGATAAAACCTGCCTCGGTTGTCACGCTCAAGCAGGATTTGCCAAGGACTTGGGCGGCGGCAGCACTTTGTCCCTTCAGATTCCGGCTGAAGCCTTTGCCAACTCGATCCATCAGCCGTTCGGCTGTGCCAACTGCCACTCAGACGTCAATATCGCAAAACATCCGGGTAACGGAAAGAAAATCAAAAGCGCCCGCGAATTCTCGATCGCAATGGTCGCCGTATGCCGCGGCTGCCATGACGAAGTCGCCAAGCAATACGATCAAAGCGTTCACGCCGCTCGCCTCAAAGCGGGCAACCAGTCCGCCCCGGTTTGCACGGACTGTCACAGTTCTCACGCGATCCGCCCCAAGACCGCATACGACAACTGCGTCAAGTGCCACGAGACCGCAATAGGCGCGCACCAGAAATGGCAGCCGAACGCAAGGCTGCATCTTGAGGTCGTGTCCTGCGCTGCCTGTCACGCGCCGTTGGCGAGACAGATCCTGGATTTGCGCTTGTATGACGGCGCGGCCAGGAAATGGGCCGCTGAACCGGAGGGGAATCCGCAATTTGAAAAGATGGCGCGCGCCACCGACACGAACGGCAATGGCCTCGACGCAACCGAGTTGCAGAACCTGATGAAGAAAATCAACGGCGATCCGGCGCTGCCGACACTCACGCTTCGCGGGCGGATCGAGTTGCGTACTGGAGTCGAGGTGCACCGGATCGCGGACAAAACGAAGGCCGTCAGAGAATGCACCAGCTGTCACAAGGAGGGCGCAGAACCGTTTCAGACGGTAACCGTTTCGATCGCCACCCCCGCCGGCCGGCCGTTGCGGTACGAGGCGCACCCGAATGTGCTGACGTCCGTGCTGTCGAGAGACACGCTCCGCGAATTCTACGCAATCGGCGGCAGCCGGAGCGTCCTGCTGGACATCCTGTTCGTT
>CAZEAX010000580.1:0-2938 GCA_964510405.1 uncultured Streptomyces sp.
GCGTATTACGTCAAGCAGGCACCGGCCGATCCGGCAAAATCATTCGTGGGTATCGCGCAGGTCGCCGAGACGCCTTATGTCCTGATGGTGCATCCCGGCGTGCCGGCGGCGACTATCAAGGATTTCATCGCACTGGCCAAGGCGCAGCCGGGCAAAATTAACGTCGGCTCTTCGGGCAATGGTGGCGGCCTGCATCTGACGCTTGAACTTTTCAAAGTGAAGGCGGGTATCAACCTGAATCACATCCCGTACAAGGGCGGTGTGCCCGCGCTCACCGATACGATGGCGGGACAGATTCAGGCGACGTTCATCGGTTTGGGTGGAACATTGCAGTACGTGCAGAACGGCCGCGTGCGGGCGCTGGTAGTCACGTCGGCCAGGCGCAATGCCGCGCTGCCCGAACTACCGACACTTGTCGAACTCGGCTACGATGTCATTGTCACTAACTGGTATGGCGTGGTGACACCCGCAGGCACGCCAGAGCCCGTTGTAAACCGGCTCTATGACGAAATCGGGCGCGCGCTCAAGCAGCCGGACGTGCGCGAACGCCTTGCCGCCACTGGCCTAGAGTTGGTGCCGCAGTCGCCCGGCCAGTTCCAGAAGTTCATCACATCGGAAACAAAACGCTGGGCGCAGGCCGTCAAGGACGCGCGCATGCAGACGGAATAGGCTGCATGCCATGCTATTAAGATCCGTGTGCGACTTTTGCTACACGCTGTTGGGCCCGCTTGGGCTCGGCGTAAATGCAAGCCTCCCCCGTTCATTCGAACGGGGAGAAAAGCGCCTTGCGCCAAGCGAGGGCTGCGGACAGTCCTTCGTTCCGGCGTAATTCGTCGAATTTCTCACGCTCGGGCGAGCCGATGGCGCGCAGGATGGATGCGGCGTCGAGTCCCTGCCGCAAGGCCAAATCCAGGCCCATGATCTCAAATGTCTGGTTGATGGCGCGCTTGTTCCAGCTTTGGCAACTTGCGGCGACCCGCGACATGCGTTTAGCGATCTTCATCGTCTCTGCAGCGAGATCGACCTGAGGGAACACCCGGTCGACCAGACCGATCCGCAACGCTTCCGCGGCAGGTAAGATGTCACCCGTATAGACCAGCTCGCGGCATTTATTCCCCAGGATCCAGGGCAGCATCAGCGTACCCATGCCGCCGCCGAAGCGTGCTTCTAGCGCACCGATCCGGGAGGTGTCGGAGCAATAGCGGATATCGCAGCAGCTGGCGAGTTCCAGCGCCCCGGCTAGGCAATAGCCGTCAATCATGGCGATGACGGGCTTGCTGCATTGCCAAACGGACATGTTGAAGGTCTGCTGCCAGGCATAGCGTTCGTGCAACTCAGCGATCGACCGCTTGGGCGCGTTCGCTGTTTCCTGCAGATCGTATCCCGCCGAGAACGCCTTCCCGCCGGCGCCGGAGATGATGACGACGCGGACATCTTTGTCGTTGTCGATCACGGCAATTGCCTTCTTAAACTCCTCGAGGAGTTCGTCGCTGAAGGCGTTCATCCGCTCCGGACGATTGAGCGTCAGGCGTGCCACCCGGTCGTCGACAGCGAGTTCTAGGGTTTGGTAAGTCAAAGTGGTCTCCTAAGAGTCCGTAAAATGATGAGGATTAATGACGAACGATCATTGCGTTGGGGGCGAAATGGCAGGCGACTCGGTGCCCCGGCGCGATCTCCCGCAAGGGTGGTTCGGCCTCCGCGCAGACTGGCGCCGCCAGGGGGCACCGCGTACGAAAGCGGCACCCACTTGGAGGCGCGATTGGTGTCGGCAGATCGCCTTCGAGGATAATGCGGTTACGCGCCGTCCCCGGTATTGGGCGCAGCACGGCGGATAAGAGTGCCTGCGTATAGGGGTGGAATGGAGTCGCGTAGAGGATGGTGCGCGGAGCCTCCTCCACGATCTTGCCCAGATACATCACGGCCACCCGGTGTGACACTTGGCGGACAACGCCGAGGTCGTGAGCGACGAACAGATAACTGATCCCGAACTCGCGCTGAATGTCTTTGAAGAGATTGATGACCTGCGCCTGCACCGAAACGTCGAGAGCGGAAACCGGTTCGTCGCAGATCACCAACTGCGGCGATAAGGCGAGAGCGCGGGCAATCGCTATGCGCTGGCGCTGCCCACCGGAAAACTCGTGCGGATAGCGGTAAGCATATTGCGGGTCAAGTCCGACGAAGCTAAGCAGCTCGCCGATGCGCTCGCGAATGCGGGACTTCTCCCAGCCCGCAAGCCGCATGGGTTCGGCGATGATGCGGTCGACCGTGAGGCGCGGGCTGAGTGAGCTGGCCGGATCCTGGAAGACGATCTGGATTTTCGCACGCATCGGCCGCATTGCATCCTGCGACAGTGCGGTGATATCGCTGCCGTTGAACAGGATCCGGCCGGCGGTCGGCCGTAACAGCCGAATGATCGTGCGGGCGATTGTCGATTTACCGCAACCGGATTCGCCGACTAGGCCCAGGGTCTCACCAGACCGCACGATAAACGAGACGCCGTCCACTGCGCGCACCACCTGTACCGCCTTCCAGGGTGCCCGGGCAATGCGGGTATGGTAGTGGACCTTCAGATCGTCGACCTGAAGCATAGTCGCGGAAGGCTCGGTCATGGCAGGTAGCCGCTATGCCGGATGCAGGCAGCATACTGGTCATCGCCTAACCTGATGAGGGGCGGATCGCTCAGGTTGCAGGGCGTCTGCACGTAGCCGCAGCGTGGCGCGAAGCGGCAGCCCGGCAGCACCAACCCCGGCGAGGGAACAGTGCCGGGGATGGTGGGCAAGCGCTCGACGTCGACATCTATTGGTGGTGCGCTTTGCAGCAGCCCTTCGGTGTAGGGATGCTTGGCGCGCGCGAACAGGGACGCGACCGGCGCCTTTTCCACGACACGTCCGGCATACATCACCACCACCTCGTCGGCGAGGTCGGCGACGACGCCGAG
>CAZEAX010000581.1:0-2932 GCA_964510405.1 uncultured Streptomyces sp.
TGTCTGACATCGGCATCCTGCTGGTGCTTTGCGCGCTCGGTACGTACGCATGGCGCGGTCTGGGCGTGCTGCTGTCAGGGCGCATTTCGATCCATGGCGACTTGTTCACGTGGGTGACCTGCGTCACGTACGCGATGATCGCCGGCCTCGTGATGCGGATCATCGTGATGCCGAGCGGATTGCTCGCCACCAGCCTCGTGTGGCATCGCCTGCTGGCATGCCTGCTCGGGCTCGCCGCGTATTACGTCTTTCGGCGCAATTTGCTGGTCGCGGTCGCGCTCGGCGCCGGTTCGTTGATCGTGCTCAATTACCTGCGCTAGCGGGTACGCTATCTGAAACCGTACAATACGCTTTTCGGAAACCCCTTTGTCCCCCATTGACGTCAAGCGCGACGGCGACATCGCCACCGTCACGCTCAACAATCCCGGCAAGCTCAACGCGCTGACCATTGCAATGTGGCGCGAACTCGCGCGCGTGATGCGCGACCTGTCTGCGAACGACGCTTTGCGCTGCGTTGTGCTGCGCGGTGCGGGTGATGAAGCATTCGCCGCGGGCGCCGACATCGAGGAATTCGTCGCCGAGCGCGCAACGCTCGCGCAGGCCAGGACTTATCACCACGAATTCGTCGGCGGCGTATTGAAGGCGGTCGGCGAATGCCGGCACCCGACGGTCGCGATGATCCGGGGCGCATGCGTCGGCGGCGGACTCGAGATCGCATGCAATTGCGATTTGCGGATTTCCGGCGAATCGGGTCGCTTCGGCGTGCCGATCAACCGGCTGGGTTTCGCGATCGCGTACGACGAGCTCGCCGGTTTGCTCGCGCTCGCCGGCCGTGCGGTCGCGGCGGAAATCCTGCTCGAAGGCCGCGTCTGGGGCGCCGCAGAAGCTTTTGCGAAGGGATTGTTGACGCGGGTTGTGCCCGATGCCGAAGTCGAGCGCGAAGCGTACGCAACCGCGCGCCGCATCGCCGATGGCGCGCCGCTCGTCGCGCGCTGGCACAAACAGTTCATCCGCCGCCTGACCCTCAGCGCGCCGCCGCTGACCGCCGCCGAGAGGGACGCGAATTTCGATTATCTGAAGACCGATGATTATCGTCAGGGCATCGACGCATTCATCAACAAGAAGAAGCCGAAGTTCGAAGGCCGCTAGGCGGCCGTGATTGAGTGATTACGTAATTTAGCAATTGGTTTGCCAAGCGAATGATGATCATGCCGGGGACTGCTTAATCACTGAATCACCTAATCACTCAATCACTCAGGAATCAACCATGTCAGGACCGCTCTCGCATGTCAAAGTGCTCGATCTCTCGCGCGTGCTCGCAGCGCCGTGGGCCGCGCAGAATCTCGCCGACCTCGGAGCCGAAGTGATCAAGGTCGAGCGCCCGTTGAAGGGCGACGACTCGCGCGCCTACGCGCCGCCGTATCTCAAGGACGCGCAAGGCAAGGAGACGCGCGAGTCCGCGTATTTCTGCGCGGCGAACCGCGGCAAGAAGTCGATCACGATCAACATCTCGAAGCCCGAAGGCCAGCGGCTCGTGCGCGAACTCGCGAAACAATGCGACGTGCTGATCGAGAATTACAAAGTGGGCGATCTCGCGCGCTACGGTTTGGGCTACGACGACCTGAAGGCGCTCAATCCCGGCATCATCTATTGCTCCGTGACGGGTTTCGGCCAGACCGGCCCCGACAAGGACAAGCCCGGCTACGATTTCATGGCGCAGGGCATGGGCGGGCTGATGAGCATCACCGGCGAGCGCGACGACCTGCCGGGCGGCGGGCCGCAGCGCGTCGGCGTGCCCATCATCGATTTGACCACCGGCATGTACGCGACGATCGCGATCTGTGCGGCGATCGCCAATCGCGCGGTGACCGGCAAAGGGCAATGGATAGACGTGGCATTGCTCGATTCGTGCGTTGCGTTCCTCGCCAACCAGGCGATGAATTTCTTTGCGACCGGCGAGTCGCCGCGCCCGCTCGGCAACGCGCATCCCAACATAGTGCCGTACCAGACGTTCAAGACCGCCGACGGCGCGCTGATCCTCGCGTGCGGCAACGACAACCTCTTCAACAAGTTCTGCGATGTCGCCGGCTGCGCGCACCTCGCGAAGGACCCGCGCTTCTCCACCAACGGCGAGCGCGTGAAAAACCGCGACGAGATCACGCGTCTTCTGAATGAAGTTTTCCTGAAGCGCCCAACGCGGGAATGGGTGAAGCTGCTCGACGAAGCGGGTGTAGCCAACGGGCCGATCAATACGATAGAGAAAGTGTTCGATGAGCCGCAGGTGCAGGCGCGCGGGATGAAAATCGAACTGCCGCACGCCGGTGCCGGCAAAGTGCCGCTGGTGGCGAGCCCGATGAAATTTTCCGGCACGCCGATCAGGCACGAAATGCCGCCGCCGGTGCTGGGGCAGCACACCGATGAAATATTGAGCGGCGTGCTGAACAAAAATGCGGACGAGATTGCGAAACTGAAGGCCGGGGGGATTGTTTAGCGCCGGTGATTCGGCCGGCGGACGGTTTGGTCTTACAGCCACCGCCGTACTGCGTGTTTGTAGTCGGAGTAAGCGTCGCCGAACCTGGCCGCCAACGTCCGTTCTTCCGGCGCGATTTGAAACCGGTTGATATAAAGAACAAAGGCGACCGGACCCATTAGCGCCCAGACGTTGGACAGATATACCGTCCACGCGATCAGCACGAACAGTATCCCGACGTACATGGGATTGCGCGACATCCGGTAGATACCCGCGGTGACCAGCGCGGACGTTGCCTCCGGTTTTATCGGGTTGATGGTCGTTTTTGCGCGCCGAAACGATACCGCGCCCGCAACGTCAATGCCGAATCCGATCAAGGCGAGCGCCACGGCTATTGCCGCGCGCGGCACGCCGGAGACTTCAAGCGACGGCGTAGCCAACGAAATTCCCCACATCAGATCG
>CAZEAX010000582.1:0-2923 GCA_964510405.1 uncultured Streptomyces sp.
GTTTTTTCGCGCCGAACATTTCGAGCACTTCCTGTTTCTGCTCGAGTTTCAGCGGCAGGTGCGCGGCTATCGTGTCCGCCAGCCGCCCCGGCTCGTCGATGCCCGACAGCGACGTCAGGATTTCCGGCGGGATTTTCTTGTTGAGCTTCACGTACTGGTCGAATTGCGCGACCAGCGTGCGGCGCATGGCCTCCACCTCGGCGGTGATTTCGTTGTCCGCATCGATCGGTGTCGCTTCGACCGTGAAATGCGTGGTCGCGTCGAGTACCTGGTTTATATGCGCGCGCTGACTGCCTTCAACCAGCACTTTGACCGTGCCGTCGGGCAGTTTCAGCATTTGCAGAATGTTGGCGACCGTGCCGATCGAATACAGGTCTTCGGGCGCAGGCTCGTCCTTGGCCGCGGATTTCTGCGCGATCAGCACGATGCTCTTGCCGGCTTCCATCGCCGTCTCGAGCGCCTTGATCGATTTCGGGCGGCCGACAAACAGCGGAATGACCATATGCGGAAATACCACCACGTCGCGCAAGGGCAAGAGGGGCAGTTGCACCATATTCGTCACGGGGTCATTGGACATGTGGGTTTACCTTGTCGATACAAAAGGGCAATACAAACTGAGTGTTGGGGCGGGAGCCCCGTAATTCAATCGGCGGAGCCTTCACCGCGGCATTTGAAGGCGCGCGGTAAAGATCCATGAGACGATTATACCGAACCCGCTACCTTGGGTTGGTCGGAATAGATGAGGATAGGCCGCGTATCTGTGCCGATTGAACCTTCGTCGACCACGACCTTGATCACGTTGTCGAGCGACGGCAGATCGAACATGGTATCGAGCAGAGTCTGCTCGAGGATCGAGCGCAGACCGCGCGCCCCGGTTTTGCGCTCGAGCGCCTTGCGCGAAACCGCCCGCAATGCCGCGTCGCGCACTTCGAGCTCGACGCCTTCCATCGCGAACATTTTCTGGTACTGCTTGAGCAACGCGTTCTTAGGCTCGGTCAGGATCTGGATCAGCGCGACCTCGTCGAGTTCCTCGAGCGTCGCCACCACCGGCAGGCGTCCGACAAACTCCGGGATCAACCCGTACTTGATCAGGTCCTCGGGCTGCACGCCGCGCAAGACCTTGGTCGCGTCTTTGCGGTTGTCGCGGCTTTTGACTTCCGCACCGAATCCGATGCCGCCCTTTTCCGAGCGCGCGCGTATCACCTTGTCGAGACCGTCGAACGCGCCACCGCAAATAAACAGGATGTTGGTCGTGTCGACCTGCACGAATTCCTGGTTCGGATGCTTGCGTCCACCTTGCGGGGGCACCGACGCGATGGTGCCTTCGATCAGTTTCAAGAGCGCCTGCTGCACGCCTTCACCAGACACGTCGCGGGTGATCGACGGATTGTCGGATTTGCGCGAGATCTTGTCGATTTCGTCGATGTAAACGATACCGCGCTGCGCCTTCTCGACGTCGTAGTCGCACTTCTGCAGCAGTTTCTGGATGATGTTCTCGACGTCCTCGCCGACATAGCCGGCTTCGGTCAGCGTGGTCGCATCCGCCATCACGAATGGCACGTTCAACAACCGCGCCAGAGTCTGCGCGAGCAGCGTCTTGCCCGAACCGGTCGGTCCGACCAGCAGGATGTTGCTTTTGGCGAGTTCGACGTCGTCGTTCTTGGTCAGGTTCTTCAGCCGCTTGTAATGATTGTAGACGGCGACCGACAGGATTTTTTTCGCGAGGTCCTGGCCGATCACGTACTGATCGAGAATCTCGCGGATCTCATGCGGGACCGGCAGATCGGATTTCGCGCCCTTGGCGCCATGCTCGCCCTGCGTTTCTTCGCGGATTATGTCGTTGCACAGTTCGATGCATTCGTCGCAGATGAAAACCGATGGGCCCGCGATGAGTTTGCGCACCTCGTGCTGACTCTTGCCGCAGAACGAGCAGTAGAGCAGTTTTTCGCCGCCGATCTTGTCTGACATACGATATTTTCCTTATGAGACCGTATTGTAGGACATTATTTCGCGGATTCTGTTCGGTTGACCAGCACTTTATCCACCAGCCCGTACTCGACCGCCTGGTCGGCGGACAAAAAGTTGTCGCGATCGGTATCCTTCTCGACGGTTTCGATCTTCTGGCCGCTGTGCTTGGCCATGATTTCGTTCAATTTACCTTTCAAGAACAGGATTTCCTTGGCGTGGATTTCGATGTCCGACGCCTGGCCCTGAAACCCGCCCATCGGCTGGTGTATCATCACGCGCGAATTGGGCAGGCAGAAGCGCTTGCCCTTGGCACCCGCCGTCAGCAACAGCGCGCCCATGCTGGCCGCCTGACCGACGCACAAGGTCGACACGTCCGGTTTGATGAACTGCATCGTGTCGTAAATCGCCAGTCCCGCAGACACCGATCCGCCCGGCGAATTGATATAGAACGAGATGTCCTTGTCCGGGTTGTCCGATTCCAGAAAAAGCAACTGCGCCACAATGACATTGGCGGTCACCTCGTTAACGGGCCCGACCAGGAATACCACGCGCTCTTTCAGCAAGCGCGAATAAATGTCGTACGCACGCTCGCCGCGGCCGCTTTGCTCGATCACCATGGGGATCAAGCCCAGGCCTTGCGGTTCCATTCCTGAACGTTCCCATTTCGGCTGCATCATTGCTTGTTCCCCATCAGTTCGTCGAAGTCGGTCGCCTTGTCTTCCACTTGCGCGGTCGCCAGCGCCCACGCCACCACGTTTTCTTCGACTACCATCGATTCAATCTCGCGCAACCGGTCCGGCGACTGGTAGTACCATTTGACCACCTGCTCCGGCTGCTCGTAACTCTTCGCCTGATCCTCGACTGCCGCGCGCACCTGGTCGGGCTTGGCCTGCAATGCGTGCGTCTTCACCACTTCTGCGAGTATCAGACCCAGCGTCACGCGACGCTGCGCCTG
>CAZEAX010000583.1:0-2910 GCA_964510405.1 uncultured Streptomyces sp.
GAACCGGCGCTCGTCGATGTCGCTTATCTCGTGCGCAACAACATTTATCTCTTCGGCATCCGCGGCGAAGGCAAAAGCGCGACGCACCGCGCGGCCGCGTTCATGGCGCAGAAGCGCTTCGACGCCAAACTCATCCACACGCATACTTTCCCGCTCGCGGAAGTGCCGACTGCGATCAAGTATGCGCGCGAGCGCATCGACGATGCGATCAAAGTGGTAGTTAAAGTCCACCAGTAAGCATGCCCGGCTGCAAGGGTCGTTCGGTTTGCGCGCAGCTGGCGGCCGTATTGGCGGTGGCGGCGGCGTGGCATGGTGTTGCGCAGGCGCGGGATGATTTTCCCGGCGGCAAGCCGATTGAACTGACGGTGCTGTTCCCAGCCGGCACGTCCGCCGATGTCACGGCGCGCATGCTGGCCGACGGCATGTCGCGGCAACTCAACACCAATGTGCTGGTCGTCAACCGGCCCGGCGCCGGCGGCGCCATCGGCTACAAGTATGTGGCGGCGCAAAGCGCGGACGGCTATCACGTGGTGTGGAATTCGAACTCGATTTCCACGACGTTTCATACCGGCATGATGGCACTCGATTACCGGGCTTTCGCGCCGGTCGCGCGCGTGCTGGTCGAAACACCGGTGCTGGTCGTCAAAAGCGATGCGTCGTGGAAGGATTTGCGCGAACTGATCGCATACGCAAAAAGCAATCCGGGCAAGCTGACCGTCGGCAATTCCGGCGCCGGCAGTCATACCCATATTTCGGCCGTCATGCTGTTCAAGGCCGCTGGCGTCGAGGTGACCGACGTACCGTTCGGCGCGGCGCAGGTCATGCCGAGCCTGCTCGGGGGCCATGTGAATTCGGTCATGCAATTGCCCGGCGCGCTCGCCGCGCTTGTGCGCGGCGGGAATGTACGCGCAGTAGCGGCGCTTTCGATGAAACGCGATCCCGCGTTCGCCGACGTGCCGACCGCGGCGGAGCAGGGCGTCAACGTCGCGGCCGACGCGTGGCGCGGCATCGCGGTACCGAAAGGCGCACCGGCGGCGGCGATCGCGAAACTCGAAGACGCTATTCGTAAAACCGTCGGGAGTTCGCAATTCGTCAAAGCATGCGAAAGCCTGTCGGTTGCGCCGGCGTTCCTGCCCGGCGCAGAGTTCGGCCGCCTGATCGCGAAGGAAGACCGCGAACTGGCACTCGTCATTCAGTCGCTGGGACTCAAGAAAAGCGCGAATTGACTTGAGCGCCACTACTTCGTCAGTCGATCTTGCGGCAGTCAAGAGTTACTTGACCGGCTTGCAGGATCGCATCGTGGCGCGACTTGCCGCTATCGACGGCAACTCTTTTCGCACCGACTCCTGGCAGCGTCCGGAAGGCGGCGGCGGCGTAAGCCGCGTGATCGAAGACGGCGGCGTATTCGAGCGCGGCGGCGTCAATTTTTCGCATGTGACGGGCAAGGCCCTGCCGCCGTCGGCGACGGCGGCGCGCCCGGAACTTGCCGGACGCGCGTGGGATGCGGTGGGCGTTTCACTCGTGCTGCATCCGCGCAATCCGTACGCGCCGACCGTGCACATGAACGTGCGTTTTTTCATTGCACATGCGCCCGGCGGCGGCGCGCCACCGGTCTGGTGGTTTGGCGGCGGCATGGACCTGACGCCCTATTACGGCTACGCGGACGATGCTATCCGCTTTCACCGCGCCTGCCGCGATGCGCTACAACCGTTCGGAGTGGACGCGTACCCGCGCTACAAAAAATGGTGCGACGAATATTTTTATCTCAAGCATCGCACCGAGCCGCGTGGCATCGGCGGAATTTTTTTCGACGATTTGAACGCGCCCGACTTCGCGACGTGCTTCAGACTCCAGCAAAGCGTCGGCGACCATTTTCTTGAAGCCTATGTGCCGATACTCGAGCGCCGCAAGGATCTCGCCTATGGCGAGCGCGAGCGCGACTGGCAGGCTTATCGCCGCGGCCGCTACGTCGAATTCAATCTCGTGTGGGACCGCGGCACGCTCTTCGGCCTGCAATCGGGCGGACGCACCGAATCGATATTGATGTCGCTGCCGCCGATCGTGAAATGGCGCTACGACTGGCAGCCGCCGGCGGGCAGTGCGGAAGCGGCTTTGCTCAGAGAATTTCTGGTCGGGAAGAACTGGCTCTAAGCTCCCTGCAACTGCCGTGTCGGCGCCATTCCTACTGTTAATTTCCGCGCGCAGCTTTTTGATTGCGGCGCTGATTATCGCAACGGCCGCCCATGCCGCCGAATCGACTTGGCGCACGCGGGTAGACGGCATCGGGCCGGTTCGTGTCGGCATGACGCGCGCGGAGGCCGAACGCGCAGCCGGATTGCCGTTGAGCGACGATCGCGAACTCGCATCAGCGTACTGTTACTACCTCGACTTCACGCGCGGCATCAAAGGAGTCATTTTCATGATGACGGAAAGCCGCATAGCACGTGTGGATGTGCTGGTGCCCGGTTATGCCACGGTGTCCGGTGCACAGATCGGCGACACGGAAGAGCGGTTGCGGGAAATCTACGGCGCGCGGGCGACTATCGAGCCGCATAAATACCTGGGTACTGCCGGTCATTACATTACGGTGCGGTCCGGCAACGGTCGCTATGCGGTGCAGTTCGAAACCCGCCACGGCCGCGTGATCCGCTATCGTGCCGGCCGGTTTCCCGAGGTGGCGCTGGCCGAAGGCTGCAACTGAGCAAGCATAGCCGGACTACGGCCGGCCGCCGACGCCGAACCATTTTCCGCGCAGCGCCTTGATGCCGTCGAGTATGCGTTGGGCAAGCGACGACTCAGGTGCGCGGGCTGCGGGCTGCACGCTGTGCGCCTTGACGAGGTCGGGCGTTTGTTTATAAGTCAGGTAGCGCTGCAGCGCCGCATGCACATGACCCTTCAGCAGCTTCACAT
>CAZEAX010000584.1:0-2910 GCA_964510405.1 uncultured Streptomyces sp.
GGCCCTTACGTGCCGACGCCGCAGGTGGTGGTCGACGCCATGTTGCGCATGGCTGCGGTAAATGAAAAGGACTACGTTGTCGATCTGGGTTCGGGGGATGGCATTATCGTGCTCTCCGCCGCGCGCCAGTACAAGGCGAGCGGCATGGGCGTCGATATCGACGCCAATCTCGTCACGCAGTCGAACGAGAGGGCGCAAAAACTCGGCATCACGGCGCGCGTCAAGTTCGTCCAGGACGATGTATTCAGGGCCGATCTCTCCAGGGCGTCGGTGCTGACGCTATATCTGCTGCCGGACATGATGATCAGGCTGCGCGCCAAGCTGTTCAACGAACTGAAGCCCGGAACCCGCGTGGTGTCGCACGACTATCACCTGGGCGACTGGTCGCCGGACGATTCGATCAGCCTCGACGTGCCGGAAAAGGAATACGTGACCGGGGTTCCGCGCGCGACGGTGTTGTTGTGGTACGTGCCGGCGCGCGTTGCAGGTACGTGGGAAATCAAGACCGCGTCCGGTGAAACCTATCAAGTCGCCTTGAATCAGCGATTCCAGATTATCGAAGGCACGGTGACCAGCGCCGGCAAGCCGGTCAAGGCGCAGAATTTGACGTTGAAAGGCAACGACATTGCGTTCGCCATGCCCGAGGGCAAGGGACTGTTCCGATTCAACGGGCGCATAAACGGCGAGGCGATGGAAGGCACGGTGGAATCTTCCGGTGGCAAGCCGGCGCAGCGCTGGACGGCAACGCGCGCGGCTGCGGGAAAAGTGGTTATCGAATAGACGTCCGCATCGAGCGGGCTATTCGTGCGAAGAACCGGCAGTGCGCGGCGAGGCATAGCCGAAGGTCGGCGGGGCGCTCGTAAATCCACTCTGTAGCATGAGCGGCGTAGGCAGCGCGCGGACGCCGGTGAGAAATTCGCGTTGCGTGTCTTCGATTCCGGCAGCGCCGAGGTTGCGCGCAAATTCGAGAAACTCCTTGAGTTTGAAATCGCCGTTCGTCATAACGATCTTGCACGCTTCGTCCTTCGTCCGCTGGCATAGCTCGACCGCAGATTCGGCGGCAAACGACGGCATCCGCCATTGCCACGTCCCGGCCCACAGAATGCGCCCGGCATTGCTCGCGCCGATGGCGAACGCGCTGTGATAACGGCGGCTGCTGATATTCTTGTCCAGCGTGACAACGGCGGTGAGATCTTCGGCGGAAGATATGTCGAGTAGCAGCGCGAGTGCTTTCGAAAGCGTGAGCGGCCCCTGGAATCTTTCGAGCAACGCGATGCGTTCGGCCCACTGCGCGCGGTCGCCTGCCGCGGCTGGCGGCGATGCGGAAGCGGAAGGTGTGGCGGGGGCTGCCGGCGCGGTGGGTGGTGCGATTGCGACCTGCACAGGCGGGGCCGCCGGCTGTTGGCTAACAGTGGCCGCGGGTTTGGCAGGCGCTGCAGGTGCCGTGGCCGGCACCGGTGCGGCCGCTACAGCAACCGGCGGCGGCTGGCGCATTTGCAACAGCTCGGCGCGCAGCTTTTCCATTTCGCGCTTGATGTTCTCGGCTTCCGAGTCGCGCTTTTTGCGCTCTTCCTCCAGCGTTTTTTGCAGTTGAGCGCTTTGTTGCTCGGCCTGACGCAGGCGGTCGTCGGTATTCGCGCCCTGCACCGGAGCCGGCGCGCGGAAAAAGAATTCACCCGTCAAGGACGACGATTCCCACGGGATCTGCTGGTTGTCCGACGCCTGCAGGACGTTGATGCGGACTTGCTTGAAAACGTCCTCGACTTTGAGGCCGGGCGTGTCGAGCGCCTTCAACAACGCTTCGGTATAAAGGCCGTTGCTGCCGGTGCCGTCGGCCGCCACTTTGCCCGGCGCAGTTGCATAGGCGAGCATGGTTCCAGTCGGGGCGTCGATTTGCGCGAGACCTCCGCCCGCGACGCTGCGGAACTTGCGCTCGAACGGATTGTTGCGGCAGGCGTCCAGTATCACCATGGAGAGGCGCGCGGGACCGAGTTGATTCAGTACCAGGTCGACGTCGACGGCCTCGCTGCTCACGGAACCTTCGGTTTCGATTTCGGCGTCGATCGGGATCAGGTAATTTTTCCCGCGCACCTGCATGCCGTGCCCGGCGTAATAAAACAATCCGACGCTGCCGAGCGCGAGCTTCTGGCCGAACTGGCTGATGGCACGCGTCATGTCGCGTTGGCTCGAATCGGTGCGCAGCACGACGTCGAAGCCGAGCGCGCGCAATTTCTCGGCCATGGCTTTGGCGTCATTGACCGGATTTCTGAGCCGGGAAGTCGGATACGCGCTGTTGCCGATGACAAGCGCGACCTTCTGTTCGGCCGAGACGGCGGCGTGCGGTGTGCCGAAGGCCGCGCCGAGCAGTGCGAGGGCAAGCAGACCGCGCGTTAAATCACGGAAATTCCAGAGCATATATTCCGTCAGTTCCTGCGAACCGGCACAGTATAGCGTTTCCGTGCATGACGCAAAACCTGAAACATTTCATCTGCATGCGGATGGAATAGGGCGCAAAGCCACCGGCACGACCCGTTACGGCCGACTTTTCGCTCGCGGCGGGCTGTCGCGAACAGGATTGGATATCGAGGTGACGATGTTGGCGAGCCGCGGATCCACGATGGATTTCTGCTGGGCATTCAACGTTGCGTACAGCGTCCGCGCGGCGGCGGCGATGTCTTCGAGCGCGGTCAGGCGGTTGCGCGAGACATCGACGGCATGATCGATCAACTGAAGCGAACTCAAGGATGCGGCGGCCGGCGAGCCGCGTGTTTGCTCTCTTCCGATATCGGTTGCGTATGCCGCGATCTTGTCCATGCACGCCTGCCATGCCGCTTGCTGGCCGGGTGCCAGATGCAGGTCTTCTTCGAGCATGCCGAGGCGGTCTTCGATCTGTTCCGGCGAGTTGTCCTG
>CAZEAX010000585.1:0-2889 GCA_964510405.1 uncultured Streptomyces sp.
AAAATGTATCTGCAGATCGACCGCGAGCCGACCGGCGATTTGATGGGCGTCGAGGGCGAACTCGCCACCGCGGCGCCGAAGCAGGCCGCGAAGATCACGTACTCCGCGAGCGGCTCCACCAAGGCGGGTGTCGCCTCTGGTTCATCGCTCGCGACGACGCACGGCAATGTCGGCCGCTCCGGCGTGTCGTTCGCCACCGCGCCCCTGGAAAAAGATACCGAAGTCACGGGTCCGCTCGTCATGAATCTCTGGGTGTCGAGCACGTCGGAAGACATGGACATTTTCGTCACGCTGCGCAACATCGGGCCCGACGGCAAAGACGTCAACGAGATCGGCCAGCACGGGCAGCCGGTGCCGTGCGTTACCAAGGGTTGGCTGCGCGCGTCGCACCGTAAGCTCGATCCGGAACGCTCGCTGCCGTACCGGCCTTATCACGCGCACAACGAACGGTTGTGGCTGAAGCCCGGCGAAATCGTCGAATGCCGGATCGAGGTGTGGCCGACGTCTATGGTGTTCAAGAAGGGGCACCGCATTCGCGTCGACGTGCAGCCGCGCGACGGCGTCGGCAGCGCGCCGTATACGCACTATCACGGCGATTACAACGCCGGCGCCGAGAATACGATTTATGCGGGGGGCGACAAGCCGTCGTGCCTGGTGCTGCCGGTAATTCCGTGATTGGGTGATTCAGCGATTCAGCGATTGAGTGATTGAGAACTCAATCGCCCAATCACCTAATCACCGCTCTCAAGGTATTTGAATCTTGCCCCCGCCGCCCATGCCGGGCAGTCCGCCCGCGCCGCCTTGCGGAATGACGATCGAGGAGGCCGCCTGCCGGCGGTATTCCTGGATTTCCTTGACGGTGCGCTCGACACCTTCCTTCGCCGCGGCCTCGTAATTCTTGATCGCGTCGGCGAGGTTGGCGGCCTCGATCTCGAAAGTGACGGGGATCGCGCCCATCGGCGTCAAGATCTGCGCTTCGCCGACGTAGAGCGGAGTGCGGCCGGTGTCCGGCGTGCCGTCGCTTTTGACCGGCGTCAGGCAGCGGATCGTGCCGACTTTGCGGTCGGTATAAACGTCCTCGCGATAAACGCTGGCGGCGTCCATTGTCAGGTTGACGCCTTTGCCTTCCGGTTGCAGGGCCATGATTCTTTCCTCGAATGCGGTATAAAAGCGAATCGTACCAGAGATGGCGCGCCAAGGTAAAAGGCTTTGTAAGCATGGCGAAAGCGGGGCGGCGTACACTTTCAGTATTAAGGCGGTGGCCGTGCGTTATACGCTGTTGCTCCTGATACTGTCAGCGTGTGCGAGCGTGCCGGATTACGAGTTGCCTTATTTGTCCCCCGCCGAAGCTTACGGTGCGCGCAGCGGCGCTCACCAACGTCCAGTGCAACCCGAATTATTCAGCGGCAACGCCGTCGCCGCTGGGCTTGTATCCATGCCCGATGTCTTTGCTGTCGGGTTATTCGCCGTACGGCTATGCGGTGCCGTTTTATAGCGCGCCATACTATGCCGCCGGGTTTGTCGGGCACTCGCATTCATCGCACGGCACGCACCACACCCATTCCGGCGGCCGCCGCGGGCACAGGTAACCCCGCTGGAGACGTCGCCTCTAACGGGGTCAGTCGGCGCGCGCGCCGGAAGATTTCACCACGCCGCCCCATTTGGCGGCTTCGGATTTCACGAAATCCGCGAACTGCACCTGCGTGAGGCGGCCCGGTGCCGCACCCTGATTGGCCAGATTGGCAATCATGTCCGGCTGCTTGAGCGTCGCCGCAATTTCGTCGCCGAGCCGCGTCTGCGCGTCGCGCGCAATCGCCGCCGGCGCAAAGATCCCGTACCAGTATTCGACCTCGTAACCGGGGACGCCGCTTTCGATGACCGTCGGAATCTGCGGCAGCGCTTCCGCGCGCGTGCGGCTCGACACCGCGATCGGTTTTACGCGGTTGATTTTGATGAATGCCATCGCCGCCGGCAGCGACGAGAACATCACCTGCACCTGCCCGCTGGCGAGATCGGTCAACGCCGCGGGTGCTCCCTTGTACGGCACGTGAGTCCAGGTGATGCGGGCGATCGAGCGGAACAATTCGCCGGACAAGTGCGTGATCGTGCCGGTGCCGGCGGACGCGACGTTGATTTCGCCCGGTTTGGCGATCGCCAGCGCGATCAGATCCTTCATCGATTTGACCGGCAGCGACGGATGGACGATGACGACCATCGGCGTCGATGCGACCATGGCGACGGGTACCAGGTCCTTCACCGTGTCGTAATTGAGCTTGCTGTATAAACTGGGATTGATTGCGATCTCGGAAGTCGAGGCGAGCACCACGGTGTAGCCGTCGGGCGCCGATTTCACGACGGCCTCGGTGCCGATCGAACCGCCGGCGCCCGCACGATTGTCGACGATGACCTGCTGGCCTAAGCGCTCTGTCAGTTTTTGCGCGACGATGCGCCCGACCACGTCCGAGCCGCCGCCCGCGGGGAACGGCACGACGAGGCGCACGGGCCTGACGGGATAGGATTGGGCGGATGCCGATGCAGCAGCGGCGAGCGTGACGGCGACGACCCAGCGCGCGTTCATCGCTTTCATTGCATTACGCGCCGAGCAATTGAGCGCGCGCCGCATCGACGTCGTCGATGACTTCGGCGAGACGGTCGAAGCTCGCGTCGAGCGACGCGACGATGCGCTCCATGCCGAGCCGCGAGCCGTCCGGGTACATCATGAGCCGCATGACCGGCGCGCTGCCGGGCATCGACACCGCGCCGATGGTGAGCACGCCGTCTTTTTCCAGCATCTCCATGGCGACGAGGCCGGCCGCCTCGACCGCGACGAGCTTCGGTCTGGTCTTGCCGCCGCGCTGCTCGAGCGCGATATCGATGACGTCGTCGCCG
>CAZEAX010000586.1:0-2884 GCA_964510405.1 uncultured Streptomyces sp.
AAAGGCTTCCGCCAGATGAAAATGCAACTGGCGCTTCCCGGCAACACGAATCCGCTGCGCGAAGTCGAGCGCGCACACCTGATCCGCGAAGCGATCGGGCCGGACATCGATCTGATGTGCGACATCAACCAGAACTGGAGCGTGCACCAGGCGATCGACATCGGACGCCGCATCGAGGACGTGCATCTCTACTGGATCGAAGACGTCACCGCGCACGACGACTTCGCAGGTCTCGCGCGCGTCGCCGATGCGCTCTCCACACCCGTCGCCGGCGGCGAATATACCTACGGCATCGTGCCGTTCCGCCATATGCTCGAAGCACGCTCGGTCGACATCGCGATGATCGATCTCATGCGCGCGGGCGGCATCACGCCGTGGCTCAAGATCGCCGGCATGGCCGAAGCGTTCAACGTGCCGGTCGTCAGCCATGTCTTGCCCGAACTGCACGTGCACCTGATCGCCGGCATTCCGAACGGCCTCACCGTCGAATACATCGCGTGGTCGATTCCGCTGTGGGAGGAAATCCCCGTGATGGAGAAAGGCGACCTCGTGGTACCCGACAAGCCGGGGCTAGGCTTGAGCTTCAACCGCGACATCATCAAGAAGTACGGCGTCTAGCAACTCGCCCCCTCCCTAACCCTCCCCCACACGCAGGGGGGACTTAAATCAGGTTCCTTCCCCCGCACGCGGGGGAAGGAATGTGATCGAAAATCCCCTCCCCTGCGAAGCGGGGGAGGGATAGGGAGGGGGCAAACGCATCGTTGTTACACGTCTTCCTTCAAATGCATGCGCCGGTACGGAATGCTGATGACATTGCGCGAAGTCTTGATGTCGATAACCATCGGCCCCTTACCCGCAAGAAACTCCTGAACCGCGCTTTCGACGTCCGCATTCGATTTCGCAGTGCGTCCGGCGCAGCCGAAGCCTTTCGCGACGGCGGCGAAATCGGGCGAGCGCACTGCGGAAAGCTTGTGATCGAGTTTCTTGGTCTTCAGCTTGTGATACTCCGCGCCGTAGGCGTCGTCGTTCATCACGACGTATAACAGCGGGATACCGAGCCGCGCGGCGGTGTCGAGTTCCTGGATGTTCTGCAGCGCGCCGCCGTCGCCCTCGACGCACACCAACGGCGCGTTTAAACCAATTGTCGCGCCGATCGCCGTCGACAAGCCCTGGCCGATCGAGCCGAACGCGGTGGAGAAGATGTGCGGGCCGCGGCGCTTGTTCATCAGCATGATGGGAAACGACATGTAATGCCCGTCGCCGACGACGAGCCCGACCTGCGGCGGCAGCAGGTCGTCCATGATGCGCACCGCTTCGCGCGGATCGACCGTGCCGGGCTCGATCTCGCGCTCGTCGCGGTCGCCGGCGTCGCGCAGCGCTTTGGCGACGGCGGCAGTGCGGAATCCGGCTTTCTTGACGTTGCCCTTCGTTATCAGTTCGTCGAGCGCAGTCGCGGTCGTCAACGCGTCGCCCTGGATATAGCAGTCGGCGCCCTTGCCGCTGCCCATCATCAGGTGCGGCAGCGTATCGACGTGCACGACCTTCGCATTCGGGTACAGCGGCTTGCCGCGCACCGTAACCGCATAGCTGTGCATGCTCGTGCCGAGCGCCAGCACGCAATCGGCTTCCGCCGCATAGCCGAGCATCTCTTTGGTCGAGAACAGTCCTGCGATGCCGGCGTAATACGGTGAATCCGCGAGTACGCCTTTTGCATGCAGCGTCGGCGCGATCAACGCGCCGAGTCGTTCGCCCAGGCGGTCGATGACTTTCACGCATTCAGGCTCAAGCGCGCCGCGGCCGACCATGATGATGACCTTGTTCGCATTCGTTAACAGCTTCACCGCATCGTTCAAGCGATCGAGATCCGGCCGGATGCGCTGATGACCGCGCAGGATCGCCGACGAGGGCTGATAAGCGTCGCCTTTCGCGTTGCATTCCTTGCTCTGCACGTCCGACGGGATCGACAGCACCATCGGCCGCTGCTCGACCTGCGCGCGATAGAACGCATCGCGCACCGCCGTTTCCGCGTAGTCGGGAGTCAACGCCTCTATATAGCCGGCCCCGGTCGCGCTGACGAGCTTCTCCTGGTCCATGTATTGCAGCGCCTGCTCTTTATTGAACGGCGTGGCCCCCGTATGGATGACGAGCGGCGTGCGATAGCGCGTCGCGGTGATCAGTGACGTCGCGATCCGCGAAACGCCCGGACCGTGCGTGACGCTCGCGACGCCGACTTTGCCGGTCGCGCGCGCCCAGCCGTCTGCCATGGCGACCGCCGCGCCTTCATCGCGCGCATCGACGATCTTCACGCCGAGCCGCGCCATCTCCGGCCACCATGCGAGCTGGCTGTCGCCGAGCAACCCGAATACAGTGGTCGTTCCTTCCTTGATGAACGCATGCGCAACGGCGTGATCGACTTTCATGGAAATTTCCTTTTATGTATTCACAAACACTCCCTCGTCCCGTGTTAACGGGGAGAGGGTCGGGGTGAGGGGAAAATCTATTCCGGCTTGATGCCGACTTGTTTGATCAGCGCGGCGTACTTGGCCGTCTCAGTTGCGATGAATTTCGCAAACTCCTGCGGCGAAGTTCCGACCGGCTCGATTTCCGACTTCATGAGCGCTGCGCGCGTGTCGGGCCGCTTGAGCACTTCGAGCGTTTTCGCGTTCACGAGATTGACGATCGCCGCGGGTGTCGCAGCCGGCATGAGAAAACCGTACCAGTTGCCCATCTCGTAGCCGGAGATGCCCGACTCGATCATCGTCGGCACGCTGGGCGCGACCGCCGAGCGCTGCTTGCCGGTCACCGCAAGCGCTCGCAATTTTCCCGCCTGCACCTGCGTCCATGACAAGTAAACGCTCGTGATCGTAAACGACACTTCGCCCGA
>CAZEAX010000587.1:0-2884 GCA_964510405.1 uncultured Streptomyces sp.
GAGACTTTCCGGGTCCACGCGTCCGTCTCCGTGCGAGATCGCCTCCAGCGCGATGTCGTACACGCGCGGCAGTCCGCCCGACGGTCCGTGCGCCAGGCGCGGCAGTTCGCGGCTGTAACCCTTCGGCAAATGCCGCTTGGCTGTGCGTATCTGCTCTTCGATCAGGTAAAAATTATCGAGCAGCCATTCGCCGGCCGGCGTAATCCGGCGGTTGGCCTTGACCGCGGCCGACAGCAGGTTGCACGCATCGAGCAGAACCGCTTCGTTCCCGGCCAGCCGCGCGAGGAGCTGGTCCGGCGCGCGGCGCGAACTCAACCGGTGCGAACCCGCCAGGATCTTCCCGTGCCGCTCCATCTGGTTGGCGCTGAACAACTCCGCGCGCAGCGGCGGCTCGTCGTCGACTTGGCTGTGCGCCGCGTGTTTGCCGCGCAGTCGCACCGTCCACCGGCGGAGCGCATCGCGAATACGGTCACTGCTCAATTTCAATTCGGGTTTCCTTGTGTGTCGCGGGGCCGCGGCGCGCCTATTGCAACATGGTTGGCGGCAACAGCAGGATTTACTTTTGGCCGCAAGTCATGCCCGGATAGATACCGCCGGCACGAATGGTTTCGCCGCGCCGTTTCTGCTGTGGCGGGCACGAACAGTGTGGCGGGCGTACGCCGGTTAGCTGACCATCGCGGATTTGCTCGGGCTGGGGCGCACATCGGAAAGCAAACGTCCGATTTCTTTTTTGACGACGGCGTAGCATTCGCACGAGCCGGCTTCGAGGCCGGCGCGCTTGAGTACCGAGATGTGGCCGCGCCGATAGCTGATGATCCCGGCGCGCTGCAGGTTGCCGGCGGCTTCGGTAACGCCTTCGCGGCGCACGCCGAGCGCGTTGGCGACCAGTTCCTGCGTCATGATCAATTCATTCGACGGCAGGCGATCGAGGGTCAGCAACAGCCACCGGCACAGTTGCTGCTCGATGGAATGGTGCCGGTTGCATGCGCCGGTCTGGAACATTTGGGTGACGAGGGCCTGGGTATAACGCAGCAACAATCGCTGCACGGACCCGCCGCGGTTGAATTCCGCTTTCAGCACCCGCCCCGGCAGGCGGTAACCGTGGCCCGCGGTCTGCACGACGGCCGAACTCGGCGTGGTGTCGCCGCCCATGAAGAGCGAGATGCCGAGGACGCCTTCGTTGCCCACGCCGGCGATTTCGGCCGATACGCCGGACTCCATGATGTAGAGCAACGACACGATCGCGGTAGTCGGGAAATACACATGCTGCAACTGACCGCCCGGTTCGTAGAGGGTTTCGCCGAGCAGCATCGGCACCAGTTCCAGATGGGGCGCCAGGCGCTCGAATTCCGCCGCGGGCAGCGCGGCGAGCAGGTGGTTTTGTTGCGGGCTGTGCGGCGTCGCCATCGCTAGTTCCCTTTCCTGGCGGAAAGTTCTATGCCGATGCCGCGATAGCCGACGAAGCGGCACGCCTGGTTGAACATCGGCTCGCCGCTGACCTGATAGCGTTGCCGCGTGCCGTCGGGATTGACGCGGCTGAATTCGAAGTCGAGGAACGGCTCGCGCGCGGCGATTTTCTCGCGCAGCGCGGCATGCTCCGCCCCGTTCCAGCCGGTCATGCCGTCGTCGCTTTTTTCGCCGGTCAGCGCGTCGACCCTGAGGCCTAGCATTTCCAGCACGGGACCGGACGTTTTCGTAAAGTTCCCGCTGTCGTCCTGTTCCCAGTACCAGTCGGACGAGAGTTCGGCCAGGCTGCGAAACCGCGCCTCGCTTTCGCGCAGCTCGGCCGTGCGTTCCGCGACTTTCTGTTCGAGGATCTTGCTGTAATTTTCGAGCCGCTTGTACAGCAACCGCACTTCCAGCATGTTGTGAATGCGGGTCTTGACTTCGACGAGGTCGAACGGCTTGCTGATGAAGTCCTTGGCGCCGGCCTGCAGCGCGCGCAGCTTGTGGCCCGGCTGCGCGGTGAGCACGATGACCGGCAGGTAGGGGTCGGCAGCGTTGGTCTTCAGGCCTTCCATCACGGCGAATCCGTCCATGCCCGGCATTTGCAGGTCGAGGAGTATCAGGTCGTAATGGTTTTTGCGATGCAGCGCGCAGACTTCCTCGGGCTTCATGGTCGAGGTCACCGCGGTGTAGCCGGATTCGCTGAGCAATTGCTCGAGCAAAACGACATTGGTTTCCTGATCGTCGACGATCAGGATGCTTGCGTTAAGAACGTCGGGCACACTCATCATGATATTTGTTCCTCTTTGAGGGGGCGGGCTTCCGGCGATTTTGCAAATTTCAGCGCAACATCCAGCGTATGCATGAACTCGTTGACCTTGATCGGTTTGGTGAGATAGCGGAAGAACCCGGCTTCCAGGCCTTTCTCGATATCGCGGGGCATTGCGTTGGCGCTCAACGCGATCACCGGAATGTGCGCGGTTGCCGGGTCCTCCGCGAGCACCCGCAGCGCGTCGATGCCGCTGATGCCGGGCAGATTAATGTCCATCAGGATGACATCCGGCCTGGCAGCATGCGCTATCGCGATGCCGTGGACGCCGTCGCTCGCGCTCAACAGTCGGATATCGGGCCGGCGCGCGATGAGGTCCTCGACCAGCATCAGGTTGGCCGGGTTGTCCTCGACATAAAGAAGCGTGCTGGATTGCGCATGGGCTTGCGCTTGCTGGGTCGGCATGCGCGTGGCGGTGCTGGTGGCGGTTTGTGGTTCGGCCGTCACATTCATTTCGATCCAGAACACGCTGCCCTTGCCGACCGTGCTTTCCACACCTATGACGCCCCCCATTAATTCGATCAATCGCTTGCACACCACGAGACCGATGCCGGTGCCTTCCGAGGTATCCGCTTGCTGGCCCAGGCGGTTGAACGGCTCGAACAACTG
>CAZEAX010000588.1:0-2883 GCA_964510405.1 uncultured Streptomyces sp.
GTGCGCGCGGTCGGCGCCGGCGCCAGGAATTCGAAGTCGCAACCGCGGTCGGCCTGCTGCACCGTGTCGAGAAACAGTTTGCGGTAGCCGCGCTCGTCTCCCGCGCGCGCTTTCGGCGCGCGCCATTTTTTCCGCCGCGCTGCGAGTTCCGCATCCGGCACAAGCAACTCGAGCCGGCGGTTGGCGACATCGAGCCTGATGCGGTCGCCGTCCCTGACAAGCGCCAGCGGTCCGCCGACCGCGGACTCCGGCGTGATGTGCAGCACGATCGAACCGAACGCGGTGCCGCTCATGCGCGCGTCCGAAATGCGCACCATGTCTTTGACGCCCTGCTGCGCGAGCTTTTTCGGAATCGGGATGTAACCCGCTTCCGGCATGCCCGGCGCACCCTTGGGCCCGGCGTTGCGCAATACGAGCACATCGTTCGCCGTCACGTCGAGGTCGGGCGAATCGATGCGCGCCGCGAGATCTTCCAGCGTGTCGAACACGACCGCGCGTCCCTCGTGTTGCATCAGTTTGGCCGTCGCCGCAGATTGCTTGACGATCGCACCGCCGGGCGCGAGATTGCCGCGCAGCACCGCCATGCCGCCCTCGCCGAAGATCGGATTCCTGAAAGGACGCACGACATCCTGCTTGATCGTCTTCGGTGCCGCATCGATTTCCTCGCCCAGCGTGCGCCCCGTGATCGTCAGCGCATCGAGATTCAGGAGCGGCTTGATCTCACGCAATATCGTCGTGAGCCCGCCGACGCGGTACAAATCTTCCATGTAATGCTGGCCAGTCGGTTTGAGATCGACGAGCACCGGCGTCTCACGCCCGATGCGGTCGAACGCCTCGAGATCGAGCTCGATGCCGAGCCGTCCCGCCATCGCGGCGAGATGCACGATCGCGTTGGTCGAACCGCTGATCGCGAGCAACACTCGCAGCGCATTCTCGAATGCCTGCACTGTCATGATCTTCGCCGGCGTGAGCCCTTCTTTCGCGATCGCCACCGCGCGCGCGCCGGTCGCCTCCGCATTGCGGATGCGGTCGGCCATCACCGCGGGTATCGCCGCACCGCCGGGCAACATCATGCCCATCGCCTCGGTGCACAACGCCATCGTGCTCGCGGTGCCCATCACCATGCACGTGCCGGCGGTCGGGGCGAGTTTCTCGTTGACCTCGTTGATTTCCTGCTGGTCGATCTCGCCCGCGCGAAAGCGCGCCCAGAACCGCCGGCAATCGGTGCACGCGCCGAGCCGCTCGCCGCGGTGATTGCCCGTCAGCATCGGCCCGGTCACCAGCATGATCGCGGGCACGTTCGCGCTCGCCGCGCCCATCAACAATGCAGGCACCGTCTTGTCGCAGCCGCCGATCAGGACCGTGGCATCGACGGGCTGCGCGCGGATCATTTCCTCGGTGTCCATCGCCATCATGTTGCGCAGATACATGCTGGTCGGAAATGCGAACGACTCATGCAGCGTGATGACGGGGAATTCGACCGGCAGTCCGCCCGCCAGCATCACGCCGCGCTTCACCGCTTCGATCAGTTCCGGCACGTTGCGATGGCACGCGTTGAAGCCGCTGAAGGTATTGGTGATGCCGATGATCGGCCGCTCGAGCGCGTCGTCGGTGTAGCCCATCGCCTTGATGAAGGCTTTGCGCAGGAACAGCGAAAATTCCTCGTCGCCGTACGCCGTGAGCCCGCGCCGCATGCCGCGTTTTTTTGCCGCCATAGGAATATGTGTACCGAAAGGTTCGAGACCCCGCACGATAGCGAATGCCGCAAATTGACGCAAGGTTGACGCAACGCCTACAATCGAAGCCCCTTCCCACCCTGCGACAAACTCCCCATGCCCGACAAAAAAACCCTCGGCAAACTGCCGCGCGAAGCGATCCGCATGCTCGAATTGCCGCGCCTGCCGGCGGACATCATCGACGGCTTCAAAGCGCTCGTCGACCTGACCGGCACGATCTCGGATGCATGCGATCTGCTCGGCATCGTCGGCGTCATTCCCGCCTATGTCATGCCGCCGGTGAACAGCGGCAAGCGCATCGTCGGCCCCGCGCTCACCGTGCGCAACATCCACCATGCGACGCAGATCCACAAAGCGGCGCAGGACAACGCGAGCGGCCAGGGCGAAACCGAAGCGCACAACCTCGCGACCCCCGGCGACGTGCTCGTCATCGAAGGCGTGATGGGCTGCTCGAACATGGGCGGACAGTCGGCGACCATCAGCCGGCGCGAAGGCTGCATCGGCGCGATCGTCGACGGTACGCTGCGCGACCCCGACCAGTACCGCCAGATGGGCTGGCCCGTATGGTGCAAGGGCTTCTCGCCGATCACGGGCAAGTGGCGCATGCAGACGGTGGAAGTGAACGGCACCGTGCACATCTCCGGCATCGGCGTGCGGCCCGGCGATCTCGTGTGCGCTGACGAAGCCGGCATCGCGTTCGTGCCGTACGCACGCGCCGCCGAAGTGCTCGAGATGTGCCGCAAAATCGACGGCGCCGACACCAAGCGCAAAGCCGACATCGACAGCGGCGTGCCGCTCGCCGAGATTCTGCAGCGTAAGTACAAATAAGTACAAATGACGCCGACCAACCTCATTGTCATCCTGTCGGACGAGCACAACAAGCGCGTGACCGGTTGCTACGGTCATCCGCAAATCAAGACGCCGAACCTCGACAAGCTCGCCGCCCGCGGCACGCGTTTCACGTCCGCCTATACGAACTGCCCGATCTGCGTGCCTGCACGCGCCTCGTTCGCGACCGGCCAGTACGTGCACAAGCACCGCTGCTGGGACAACGCAATCGCGTACGACGGCGAGCCGCCCACGTGGGGCCACCGCCTGATGGCGCAGGGCCATCGCGTAACGTCGATCGGCAAATTGCACTACCAGG
>CAZEAX010000589.1:0-2877 GCA_964510405.1 uncultured Streptomyces sp.
GTCGGCGACGTCGGGATGCGCGAAGGCGTAGCCGACGCGCAGCCCCGCCAGGCCGTAGGCCTTGGAAAAAGTGCGCGTCACGATGAGATTCGGAAATTCCCCGAGCCACGCCAGCGAATCGGACCTCTGCGCTTCCGGAATGTATTCGTTGTAAGCCTCGTCGAGCACCACGACGACCTGCGGCGGCACCTCGCGCAGGAAACCATGCAAATCGGCGGCGCCGATCAGCGTGCCCGTCGGATTGTTCGGATTGGCCAGGAAGATCATCCGCGTGCGCGGCGTGATCGCAGCCAGCATCGCGCCAACGTCGTGCGCAAATTCGCGCGCCGGCGCCTCGACCCCCCTGGCGCCCGTGTACTGAATCTCAAGCGCATAAATTGCGAACGCGTGCTGCGAGTACACGGCTTCCAGTGACGGCGCGAGGAACGCGCGCGCGGCGGCGCTGAGCACGTCGTTGGACCCGTTGCCGAGCACGATCTGCGGCATGTCGACGCCGTAGCGATTGCAGAGCGCCTGCTTGAGGTCGAAGCCGTTGCCGTCCGGATAACGCGCGAGGTCGGCGATCGCGGCCTCGATCGCGCGCATCGCCAGCGGACTCACCCCCAGCGGGTTCTCGTTGGACGCGAGCTTGATGATGTCGTCGGGATCGAGATCCAGTTCGCGCGCGAGCTCAGCGATCGGCTTGCCCGGCTGGTAGGGCGCGATCGAGCGTATGTACGCGGGCGCGAGATCGCAGATATCGGACACGCGGTGGCGGGCGCTTTTCATTTGGACTTTTGAAATTGTAGTCGGCACGACGCGGAATTTACATCGATGGCTGCCGGACACTCGCGGGCGGCCGGCGCCTAGACGGTGCCGGCGGGATACGAGCCGAGATTTTTCAGGAACGCTGCTTTTTCCGCAAGCTCGCGCAAGGCCTGGGCCACGTTGGCATCCTGCTGGTGACCTTCGATGTCGACATAAAACACGTATTCCCAGCGCCCGGTGCGCGCCGGCCGCGACTCCAGGCGCGACATGCTGACGCCGTGCGCGGCGAGCGGGGTCAGCAGCGAATGGATCGCGCCCGGCACGTTGCGTGTCGACATCACCAGCGACGTCTTGTCCCTGCCGGACGGGCCTGCATCGTGCGCCGCGATGACGACGAAGCGCGTCGTGTTCTGCGGTTCGTCCTCGATGTTGCTGGCGATGATTTTCAAGCCGTACACAGCCGCCGCGGTTTTGCTGGCAATCGCGGCCGCCGCCCCGTCTTTGGAAGCCAATCGCGCGGCCCCGGCGTTGCTCACGACCGGCACGCGTTTCGCCTTTGCATAATGTTGATTGAGCCACTCGTGGCATTGCGCGAGGCTCTGGCTGTGCGACAGGATTTTCTTGACGCCCGCCGGCTTGCCGCCTTTGCTCATCAGGCACTGATGCACGGACAGCAACACTTCGCCGCAAATCCTGAGCGGTGTGGCGAGCAGCAGATCGTGCGTGCGGCTGATACTGCCTTCGGTCGAATTTTCGATCGGCACCACGCCGTAATTGACTGCGCCGGCTTCGACCTGGCGGAACACGTCGTCAATCGACGCGCAAGGCTTGAGCATCGCCTGGCTGCCGAACTGGCGGATCACCGCCTCTTCGCTGAAGGTTCCCTGCGGGCCGAGATAGGCGACGGCAATGCCGTCCTCGAGCGCGCGGCACGCCGACATGATCTCGGTGTACACGCGCGCAAGCGCCGGCGCGGGCAGCGGCCCGCGGTTGCGCGCCGTCACGCGCCGCACCACCTGCGCTTCGCGCTCGGGCTTGTACTTGGCACCGCTTTTGACGTGTCCGATGTTTTGCGCCAGCGCGGCGCGCTCGCCCAGGAGATCGACGATGCGGTCGTCAAGCGCATCGATGCGCGCGCGAATGTTCTTCAACGTGTCTGTCACGAAGCAATTCCCCGAATCCGCGGATGAATGCGAATAGGCACGAATATTAAATCAATCCGGCCCGCACCGGTAATTCCCGCGCGCTTTATGCGCGTCAGGATTTTGCCAGCGGCAGATAGCGCACCGCCAAAACGCCTTTGGTGGCGGCGATTTTCGCGATCGCCGGCGCCGGCACCGCGCTGTCGACGTCCACCAGCGTGTACGCCATTTCGCCTTTCGACTTGTTCAGCATGTTATGAATGTTGAGTCCGGCGTCCGCCATCGCGGTCGAGATCTGGCCCAGCATGTTGGGCACGTTGGAGTTCGCGATGCCCACGCGAAACTGCGATTCGCGCGCCATCACGACGTCGGGGAAATTGACCGCGTTCTGGATGTTGCCGTGCTCGAGGTAATCGCGCAGCTGGTCGACCACCATGATCGCGCAGTTGTCCTCGGCTTCGCGCGTCGATGCGCCGAGATGCGGCAAGGCGATCACGCCGGGCTGGTTCACCAGCGCCTGCGCCGGGAAATCGCACACGTACGAGCGCAGCTTCTTCGCCTTCAGCGCCGCCAGCACCGCGACATTGTCGACGATGCCATCGCGCGAGAAGTTGAGCAGGATCGCGCTGTCGCCCATCAGCGCCAGGCGTTCGGCGTTGACGAGGTTTTTGGTCGCTTCGACATAAGGCACGTGCAACGTCACGAAGTCCGCCGCCTTCAGCACCTCCTCGACGGAATTCGCCTTCCTGACTTGCGCCGGCAGGCTCCACGCGGCGTCCACCGTGATGTGCGGATCGTAGCCGAGCACGTTCATGCCGAGCTTGATCGCAGCGTCGGCGACCAGGCTGCCGATCTTGCCCAGTCCGATCACGCCCAGCGTATGCTTGGGCAGTTCGATGCCGGCGAAATTTTTCTTGCCGTCCTCGACCGCCTTGTTGAGCGTCTCGTCGTCGCCGGTCAATCCGTCGACGAAACGCGTCGCGGGCAG
>CAZEAX010000590.1:0-2866 GCA_964510405.1 uncultured Streptomyces sp.
CTCGTGCCGTCCTTCACCGCTTCCGCGCGGATGCGCGCGCGTTCGTTCAGGTCCTTGTAGCCCCATACGTGAACGATCTGGTTGAGCGGGCCGATTTCCGTGTGCCAGAACGCCGCCAGCAGCGAGTGCTTCTTGCGGATCTCGTACGCCTCGGCGAACCGCAGCTCGACTTCGGCCACCGAATGCGGTTTCAGGTCGTAAGTTCTCATTTCGTAAATCATGCCGGTTCCTCTCTGGTTGAATTGGATTGCGGATTTTAACGTGCGGATTTCCTGATCCAGCGCGTCGGCAGCAGGGTAGCGTCGCCCTTGCCGAGGCCGTCGCGCGACGCTTCGTCGAAGCACTCGAGCGCGCGCGCGGTGACCGGCAGCGTGCTGCCGAGCGCCTGTGCTTCCTCGATCATCGTTTGCAGGTCCTTGCGGATCGAGTCGATGTCGAACGTGATCGCGCCGGTGTCCTGGCCTTGCAGCGCCTTGGCGATCGCCGGTCCGCGTACCTTCAATACGTTAGGTCCGCCGGAAGTGTCGGCGAAGATGTCCATGACGCGTACCGGATCGAGACCCAGCGGCTTCACGAGCACCAGTGCCTCGCCGAGCGCCTGCCAGTAGACGAGCAGCGGCAGGTTGATCGCGAGTTTCATGCTCGCCCCCGCGCCGATGGGCCCGACGTGCTCGACGCGGCGGCACATCTGGTCGAGCAGCGGCTTCGCGCGCGCGACATCGGCCGCGGCGCCGCCGACGAAGCCGAGCAGCTTGCCGTCGCGCGCGGGACCGACGCTGCCGCCGACGGGACAATCGATCAGCGTCGCGCCTTGCGCGTCGATCTTCGCGGCGAGCGCTTTCTCGGTGCCCGGCCGCACCGTGCTCATCTCGATGAAGAGCTTGTCCTTGATGTCGCCGGCGAGCAGGCCGTCCTTGCCGGTATAGGCGGCGTCGATGGCCGCGGCGTTGGTCAGGATGCTGATGACGATGTCGACGCTGCTCGCGAGCTCGCGCGGCGTCGCCGCAACTTTGGCGCCGGCCGGCGCGGCGGCCTGCGCCCTGGCGGCGGTGCGGTTCCAGACGGTCAGTTCGTGGCCGAGGCCCGCGAGCCGCGCCGCGAGCGCGGAGCCCATTTTCCCCATGCCCACAATTCCGATTTTCAAAATGCATTCTCCCGGGTGCGTTGAGTCGTTAGTGTTGACACTCGCGCTGGCGTAGCGTCAAACTGGCGAGCCGCAAATATTAGCAGGTTAAACGGCGTAAGCGGCGCCTGGAGGAGCGTTGGAGATGGTCAGCGAAATCCGCGACGGCATGCAAATCGAGTGGGACGTTGCGATCGCGATGGACGACGGTCTCGTGCTGCGCGCGGACGTGTTTCGCCCCCCGGCTGCCGGCCGCTATCCGGTCATCCTCTCCTACGGTCCGTACGCGAAAGGACTGCATTTCGAGGACGGCTATCCGAGCGCATGGCGGCGCATGATCGAAACGTATCCCGACGTCGCGGCCGGCTCGTCGAACAAATACCAGAACTGGGAAGTCGTCGACCCCGAGAAGTGGGTGCCCGACGGCTATGCGGTGGTGCGTGTCGATTCGCGCGGCACCGGCCGCTCGCCCGGCTTCATCGATCACTTCTCGCCGCGCGAGACGAAAGACTTCCACGACTGCATCGAATGGGCGGGCAAACGTCCGTGGTCGAACGGCAAGGTCGGTCTCAACGGCATTTCCTATTACGGCATCAACCAGTGGCACGTCGCGTCGTTGCAGCCGCCGCATCTCGCGGCGATGTGCATCTGGGAGGGCGCGGCCGACTGGTACCGCGACATGACGCACCACGGCGGAATTCTCTCGACGTTCTGGGAGAACTGGTACGACATGCAGGTGAAAACCGTGCAGTACGGGTGCGGCGAGGCGGGCAAGCGCAGCCGCGTCACCGGCCAGCTCGTCTGCGGCGACGAACTCCTGAGCGAAGAGCAGCTCGCGAAAAGCCGCAGCGAGTTCGGCAACGACATCGCGGCGCATCCGCTCGACGACAATTACCACAAGGCGCGTTCGCCGAAATGGAACAAGGTCACGGTGCCTTTTCTGTCGGCCGCGAACTGGGGCGGGCAGGGCCTGCATCCGCGCGGCAACTTCGAGGGTTACACGCGCGCGGCGTCGAAGCACAAATGGCTCGAAACGCACGGCATCGAGCACTGGACGCATTTCTACACCGATTACGGCGTGAGCCTGCAGAAGCGCTTCTTCGCGCATTTCCTCAAAGGCGAGAAGAACGGCTGGCCGAAGCAGCCGCGCGTGCAGTTGCAGGTGCGCCACGTGGACCGTTTCGTCGAGCGGCATGAAATGGAATGGCCGCTCGCGCGCACGGTCTGGACGAAACTGCACCTCGATCCGCTGGCCCACGCCCTGGCGCAGGAGCCGCCGCTCGCAACTTCCACGCTCGAATACGATGCGATGGGCGACGGTCTCACCTTCATGTCGCCGCCGCTGCCGCACGCCACCGAAATCACCGGCCCGTCGGCGGCGAAACTGTTTGTCTCAGCGTCGACACGCGACGCGGATTTGTTTCTCGTGCTGCGAGTGTTCTCGGCGGACCTGAAGGAGGTCGTGTTTCAGGGCGCGATCGATCCGCACACGCCTGTCGCGCAAGGCTGGCTGCGCGCTTCGCACCGCAAATTGAACCGCAAACTGTCGCTGCCGTACCGGCCTTATCACACGCACGACGAGGTGCAGCCGCTGAAGCGCAACGAAATCGTCGAACTCGAAACCGAACTCAAACGTCAACTGGCCGGGAACGAAGCCGGACAGCGATTGCTTACCGTTCCGGGCATTGGCCCGATGACCGCGAGCAGCCTGCTTGCGATGGCCGGTGACGTGCATGGATTAGA
>CAZEAX010000591.1:0-2863 GCA_964510405.1 uncultured Streptomyces sp.
ATTGCAAAGATCGTGCGCGCCGCCGCTTACTGCGGTTCGTCCGTCCCCGGTTCCGACTCGATATCGTCCTTGTTGTCCTGCACCGGGATGCGATAGCTTTCGGTCGCCCACGCGCCCAGATCGATCACGCGGCAGCGCTCTGAACAGAAAGGGCGGTGGCGGTTGGCGGGACTCCATTCGACCGGCTTGCCGCACTGCGGACAATTGACGACGCGCGCGCTCATGTCCGAAAGGTCCGCTTCAGAGATTGCAGAAGGTCAATTCGAAATCGACATCCGATTCGAATACCTTGGGGCGTTGCGCGGCTTCCTGGGTGGTGAATCGGATATTGAGCGCGTATTTGTTCGCGCTGATTTCGGGCACGCAGTGGTAGTCGAGCTTCAGCCGGATGCGCAGCATCTGCGCGATGCGTCCGGCCATCATCTGCTGGTAGACGCCTTGCACTGCCGTCTGGTTCGACGCTTTGCCGCTCTCGCGCAGGAGGCGCAGCACGATCGCAATCCCGTCGCGGATCGGCAGAAAAGGCGCCAGCCAGCCTTCGAGATCGTGACGGTGCTGCTCGGCGCTTAAATGCAGCCAGTAGTGATAAGACGGGACGTCGAACTCGCACACGCCGCCCGGAATGTTGGTGCGCTGCTTGATGCTCATCAGCCATTCGTTTTCGCGCAATTCCTGGCCGACCTTGCCCGACATCTGAAAGAGACGCGACGACGTGCGGTCGATTTCCCACAAGATATTATCGAGCGCCTCCTGCGATATGTCCGGGTTGTCGCGCAGCGATTCGAGCGATTGCTTTTGCCGCTCCAGTTCCTGCAGCAAGTCGGACTTCAGATCGGCGCGGCCCGCGACTTCGAGTATCTCGAACATGCACAGAAGCGCTACGTGATGTTCCTGCGGATCGGCCTTCGCGATGAAGTATAGCGCTCGCTCGTACAGATCCTCGAGCCGCAACAAGGTACGGATCCGCTCGCTTAGTGGGTATTCGTAGCTGATCACGGCGCGTGAGGAGGCGCTATCGTTATTGGTCTGCGGCCAATTGTTCTACATAATCTGAAAAAAATAAAGACCTTAATTCGGTTTTTGGAGGTAATTCGACCCGAAATCATTGCGCTTGGACCGGCTTTAGCGCAAGGACGAGGTATTTCTGGTGGAGCGCCGCGACGGCCGCGCGCAGCGCCGGCAGGTCGCCGTCGTTGTTCACGATATCGTCGGCATGACGCAGCCGTTCCCCGCGGCTCACCTGGTTGACCATAATCGCCTTGACGGCGGCCGGTGTGAGGCCGCTGCGCTGCATTACCCGCGCAATCTGGAGTTGCTCGTCGCAGTCGACGACGAGCACATGCCGCGCGAGCTCGCGATAGGCGCCGGTTTCGATCAAAAGCGGGACGACAATCACGATATAAGGCACTTCGTTGCGCGTTTTTTTCGCGATGTTTTCGATGCGGGTTTTAACTTCGGCGCGGATCATCGGGTGCAGCAGGGATTCGAGCCGTCGCTTCGCCGATGCATCGGAAAAAACCAGTTCGCGCATGCGCTTGCGGTCGAGCGCGCCGCGCGTATCGAGGTATTCGTCGCCAAATTCCTCGCTTATCCGGCGCGCACCCGGCTGGCCGGCGGCCGTAAGCTCGTGCGCGATCGCGTCGGTATCGATGACAAACGCACCGAGTTCGGCGAGCAAGTCGGCGACGCTGCTTTTGCCGCTGCCGATGCCCCCGGTGAGCGCGATCACCAGCGCCATAAGATCACAGTGTTTGCAGGTAATACTGGAGCAGCTGGTCGCCCCAGAAGAGCGCGATCAGGCCGCCCAAAACAAGGTAGGGGCCGAACGGAATGGGGACATTGCGCCCGTGACGCGCGAAGACGATCAGCGAAATCCCGACGATCGCGCCGACCAGTGACGACAGCAGAATCACAACCGGCAGCATTTTCCAGCCGAGCCACGCGCCGATGGCGGCCAGCAGCTTGAAGTCGCCATAGCCCATGCCGTCTTTCCCGGTGGCAATCTTGTAGCCCCAGAATACGAGCCATAGCGCCAGGTAACCGGCGACGGCCCCGATGACCGCGGATTGGAGATCGACGAACAGGTCGCCCATGTTCGCAAGCAGCCCGGCCCATACGAGAGGCAGCGTTATATCGTCCGGCAGATAAAAAGTGTCCAGATCGATGAAGGCCAGCGCAATCATGGACCACACGAACACCAGCATCGCCAGTGTGTGCCAGGCGAATCCGTAGCGCCACGCGATATAGCCCGAGAGGGTGCCGGTCAGCGCTTCCACCAGCGGATAGCGCGGCGAAATCTTTGCCTTGCACGCCGCGCATTTACCTCGCAGCGCGAGGTAACTTGCAAGCGGAATGTTTTGCAGCGCGCTGATCTGATGACCGCAGGCGGGGCACGCGGAACGCGGGACCATGAGATTGTAGCGGGGCGCCGCGGCGGCTTCCTGGCCGTTGAGTTCGGCGAGCTCGTCGCGCCATTGCTGCTCGAGCATTTTGGGCAGCCGGTGGATGACGACGTTGAGAAAGCTGCCGATCGCAAGCGACATCACGGTGACCGCGGTCACGAACAGCGCGGGAAAGGCCTGGAAAGCCTCGATCAGCGACATTTTATGGCGTGCGGACGAGGTGCGCGGGAGCGTCCCGTGCCTGACAACTTACCGTTCAACCGCGCCCTTCAGACTGCCTGGCCGAGCTTGAAGATCGGCAGATACATCGCGATCACCATGCCGCCGATCAGCGTGCCCAGCACGACCATGATCAACGGCTCCATCAGGCTCGAGAGCGCGTCTACCGCGTCGTCGACTTCGGCTTCGAAGAAGTCGGCGACCTTCGAAAGCATGCCGTCCAGCGAGCCGGCTTCCTCGCC
>CAZEAX010000592.1:0-2852 GCA_964510405.1 uncultured Streptomyces sp.
CTTACAACACTGCGCACTTCGCGCTGGTCGAGCGCGCGCAGATGAAGCCGGGCGAGATCGTATTGGTGACGGGCGCTGCGGGCGGTGTCGGCCTTGCCACCGTGCAGGTTGCCAAGGCACTCGGCGCGATCGTGCTTGCCGCAGTCAGCACGCCGGACAAGGCGGCGGCGGCGAAAGCCGCGGGCGCGGATCACATCGTCGATACGGGAGTCGCGGACCTGCGCGAGAAGCTGCGCGAACAGGTGTTTGCGGCGGTGGGAAAACGCGGCGTGGATATCGTGGTCGACAACGTCGGCGGCGACGTGTTCGATGCGTGCATGCGCGCGGTCGCTTGGTGCGGGCGACTTATCATCGTCGGCTTCGCCGGCGGACGCGTCCCGGAAATCAAGGCCGGCCACCTGCTGGTGAAGAACATCGCGGCGATCGGCCTGCAGTTCAGCGACTACCGCGACCGCGAGCCGGAGAAATGCCGCATCGTGCGCCAGCAATTGTTCGACCTCTACAGCGCGGGAAAACTGAAACCGTACGTGATGGCGACGTTCCCGCTCGAGCGTTACGCCGAGGCGCTGGCACTCGTCAAAGGCCGCAAAGTCATCGGGAAGGTGGTGTTGACGACCGCGTGACGGCGGTTGCGTGCGACTATCCGGTACGGCGGAAGTGCAGTCCCAGCGTGACGCCTGCGAGGATCACACAGACCACGAACGCGCCGCCCATCAACAGGAACCACTGGTTGTCGAGTTGCGGTGGAACGCGGGTATTCGCTTCGATGACCAGCCGTTGCATGCCGGCGAAAAAGAGCGGAGGCACGAGCCCCGTGATCAGCGCATGACGCTCGAGGTAGTCGAGCATGTGCGCGCAGCGCTCCGGCGTCGCCAGCCAGTAATCGCGGCGCGGAATATTGATGCGGCGGGTGAAGAGCCGCGGCAACCATATCTGCAAAACGACGATTACAAGCGGTATCAGCAGCGTCATGGCGGTCATCATCACCTGATAGGCTGCGCGCGACATGCGGTTGTTGGCATGGCCGTCGAATGCGAAGTGCGAGGCGAGCGGATCCGGCAGCGACGCGGACGTGACGTAAACGTAGGCAGTGGCCGCCACGACGGTCACGGCAAAGAGCAGTCGAAGCGCTGAGCGGTTCACAGTCACCCCGGCGACGGTTTTGCGCGGAATTCGGCGTTTGCGGCGGTTATGATGCCCGCCCGGATGAGCTTGCCTGCGGAAACGCGCCGACGATTGCCGCACCGACATCGGTCGCATTCTCGATGTTCATGATCGTGTCGGCGAGCTTGTCGGCATCCGTGCGCGTGGCGCCGACGCCAAAGTCGAGGCAGTCGCGGAATTTCGCCAGCAATTCGTCTTCGCTCATCGGCTCCTGAGGACTGCCCTTCACCGTATCGCTTCTGACTTCGACGGTGCGGCCGTCATTGAGCGTCACGGTGACGCGCGCCGGCTCGATCGCCGTCGGATCGATCGCGGGATCGTCGACCGCGCGGACTTTGGCGGCGAGCGCCACCACGGCGGGGTCGCTGATCGCCGTTGGCAGAAAGCTGCGCAAATCGACGCGCGCATCCGTCAACGCGCGCGCAAACGTGTATGCGGCATTGAATTGCGCATGCACGACCGAATCGCGCCTGACATCGTACGGCTCGCCGACGGTGAGCCAGTTGACGTTGCCCATGCCGATCTCGACCGACCTTACGTCGGACGGCTTGATGCCCTGGCCGCGCAGCTTGATGCCAAGCCCGATCGGCGTGTGATTGCAGCGGCAGCACGGGTACGGCTTGAAGCTGTATTCGGTGATGCGCCAGTGTTGGCCAAGGTCCTGCGTGATCAGTTCGGTTTTGACTTCGTCGCGCTCGTATAACGCGAACAGGCCCGCATTGCCTTCGAGCGTGCGGCGCGTGCCGGTCAGGCCGTCGGCCGCGAGAAAAGCGCCGAGCACTGCGGCGCGCGCAGCGAAGCCGGCGCCGAGACGTTTGGAAATTACGCCATCGCGCATGCTTTGCGCAGAACCGCTCGTTTGATGGAACGCCATGCCCAGTGCATTGCGCATGCCTTCTGCATCGAGCTTCAGCAAACTCGCTGCCCCCAGGCTGGCTGCCGGTGTGCCGAACACCATGGTCGGATGCCAGCCTTTGCCGAGGCTGTTGTAGCAAGCAAGGCCCAGCCGTGCGTGCAGTTCGGTGCTGATCGCATAGGCGAGCAGGAAATCTTTGCCGCTCACCCGGCCGATGTCCTCGGCGGTCGCGAGCAGCGTCGGCAGCACTACGCAGTTGGTATGCACGCGCGCGGGATCGTGCTGGTCGTCGAAATCCAGCGCGTGCGCGGCCGCGCCATTGGCGAGTGCGGCGCTCGGCGGCGAATAGCGGCGTATGCCGACGAGGCCTGTCGCGGAACCGCCCGTTTCCCATTTTGACAGGCGCTGGTTGAGTTCGCGGATGCCCGGCGCGTTGGTCGCGCCGGCGATCACGCCGAGCGTATCGATCAGGAAGGATTTGAGCACGCGCACGACTGCGGCCGGCAGGTCTTCGTAGCGCCAGCGCGCGAGTTGTGCGCACAGCTGTAACGTGTAATCCTCGGCGAGCGCTGCGACGGGGGGCTGGGATTTTTTGAGCGGAACGGGTGTGGGCATTTTGATGAACTCTAAAAGTGAGGGGTGCGATCGGCGCGCGAAAACCGCCTGATGCCTAGCGTTTATTATAGGCCGACCCGCGTGCTGTCGCGAAAAGCAGTTCGACGTACGCACTGGCTGCGGGCGACAGCGGCCGGTCGCGGCGCGTGACGATACCGATGCTGCGCACCGGGCGCGGTTCGAAGATACTGCCCGCGGCGAGGCCTTTCATATTGAG
>CAZEAX010000593.1:0-2850 GCA_964510405.1 uncultured Streptomyces sp.
TTGGTCGGGTGCGTGCTGGTCGCCATCAACAGCGTGTAACCATCGGCCGGCGCCTTCGCCACGAAGTCCGCGCCGATATTGCCGCCCGCTCCCGGCTTGTTGTCGACGATCACCGAGCGGCCGAGATCCACCCGCATTTTCTCCGCGATCAGGCGCGCGGTGACGTCGGTGCTGCCGCCGGCGGGAAACGTGACGACGAGCTTGATCACGTTCGACGGCCACGCGTCGGCGCACGCACCCGCGGATGCGTAAGCCGCCAGCGCTGCACAGCACCACGCCTGAAGAATGATTCTGACCATGCGGGCCTCCTCCGTTTTTATGTGGCCCGGTCGCGCGGTCTATGCCGCGTCGGCAGGCCGGGCCGATTCCCGCGAAAGCTTCCGCTTCCGCCGCATCGCCGTCAAGCCTTGTATGACGGTGTCACGCTTGAAAGGCGTGATGAGGGATGAGCAATGGGCGACAGGGATCCGGTGATTGTTCGATGCAGTGATTTGGTGATTCAGTTGTTCGATCACTTAATTACTCAATTGCTTAATTACTCAATTCCTTATTCACCAATCCAAGACCGGTCTGCCGCCGGGAAAAATCAAATAACCGTAAAGCGGCGCCCCGTTTATTCCGTCGCGACGCGCGCGGCCAGCGAAATCGTCACCAGCGACAGGCCGAAAAAGATCATATTGATCGCGACCAGCAGTCCGATCGCCCACGCCGCCGTGCTCGGCCAGCCGGAGAAAATGAGCGCCGCCAGAACGAGATCGAGAACGCCGGTCGCCAGCACCCAGCTCCAGCCGCGCGAATGCTGGCGCAGATCGAGCGCAAGGAGAATCTTGCCGATGGCCTCCAGGACCAGGTACGCGATCAGCAACATGGTCAGGGTGAAGATCCCGGCGAGCGGCATCGTCACCAGCATCGCGCCGAGCACAATCGCGACTACGGCCATCGCGAGCGACCAGCCGAAGCCGGGCATGCGGGCCGAACGCGCGAGGAAAACGGCGCACCAGACGCCGCCGATAACGAACAACCAGCCGATCAGCAGCTCGATCGCAAGCGTGGTCACGACCGGCAACGCGAAGGCCAGAATGCCGAGCACCATCATCAACACGCCCTGCACCATGAAACGCCGCCAGTGCGCGTGCACCAGCTCTGTCAAGTTGCCCGCCAGCGGTTTGGCTTCATTCGACACGTGCACGCTCATATGAGCACCCTCCGGGAAATCGGTTTACGGTCACTTCTTGACGGCATCGTTGCTTTCCTTCGGCCGCCTGAGCAGCAGCGATGGATTGGCCTTGACCTTCTCCGTCACCTCATCAACGTTGGTCACGGCTTTCTTGACCTGGTCCCCGATGCCGCCGAATTTCTCGGCCAGCGCGGAAAATTTCCTGACCAGCGTGGGCAACTCGCCGAGCATGGCTTTGAGGCCGGTTTTTTCCGTAGGAATTTCCGGAAACTGATCCTTCGGCGTGACTGCAAGCAGCGTCTGCGCCGCCGGATCACCGCCGTTCAACTCGATCATGACGACGCCGGTGATGCCCTTCATCGCGAGGGTGGCCCTGGTGTCGGTCTTGACCGGCGTGTCCTTGCGCAGCCTCACCTCCACCAGAACCAGGCGCGGATTGTCGGGATCGAGGACCATCGACTTGACCGTGCCGACGTCGATGCCGCGATATTTCACCGGATCGCCTGCCGAAAGCCCGCTGACCGAATCGGGGAAATGCATGCGGTAGACCACGTCGTCGTAGCGGCCCGAGCTTCCCAGCCACACGGCGAAAATCGCCGCCGCCACGGAGAACACGATGATGAAGAGACCTTCGAAGAAATAATGCTTGTCAGATTCCATGGCCGGTTTTCCTTGCTTTCATTGCGCCTTCCGCGCGCGGTCCGTGAAAGAATTCGTGGATCCACGGATGGTCGGACTTCATCAGCGTGTCCGCCGTGCCGACGGTCAGCTTGCGGTCGACCAGCACGGCGATGCGGCTGCAGACGGTAAAAAGGGTCGTGAGGTCGTGCGTGACAATGACGACGGTGACGCCGAGGCTGCCGTTCAACTGCCGGATCAGCGCGTCGATGCCGCCGGCGGCGATCGGATCGAGATCGGACGTCGGTTCGTCGAGAAAAAGTATTTTCGGGTCGAGCGCCAGCGCGCGCGCGAATGCGGCGCGCTTCACCATGCCGCCGGACAGCGCCGAGGGAAACTTGATGCCGGTGTCGGCCGGCAGGCCGGACAGCGCGAGCTTCATCGCCGCGATCTGCTCCTGCTCCGGGGGCGGCAGCGTCGTATGCTCGCGCATCGGCAGCATGATGTTCTGCGCGACCGACAGCGAGGAGAACAACGCGCCCTGCTGGAACAGCACGCCGATGAGCGACGCTTTCTCGGACGCGCCGATGGTCAGCACCGCGTTGCCGTTGAGCGTAACTTCGCCGGCATCCGGCGCGCGCAGGCCGACGAGCGTTTTGAGCAGCACGGACTTGCCCGCGCCCGAACCGCCGGCGATGCCGATGATTTCGCCGCGCGCGACGTCGAGGCTCAGCTTGTCGTGCACCACCTGCCTGCCGAAGCGGTTGACGATGCCCTGCGCGGACAGGATGGTTTCCGCCTGCGCCTTCGTGCGCGTGTTCATACGCCGAGCCGCTCGAACAGGATGGAGAAAAACGCGTCGAGCACGATGACCAGGAAAATGGATTTCACCACTGCGCGCGTGGTCTCGCGCCCGACGCTCTCCGCCGAGCCGGTCACCCGCAAGCCGTGCATGCAGCCGATGATCGAGATGAAGAAAGCGAAGACCGGCGCCTTGAAGAGACCGACGAAGAGGTCGCTGCCGTCGATCGCCTGCGGCAGGCGCGTCAGGTACT
>CAZEAX010000594.1:0-2846 GCA_964510405.1 uncultured Streptomyces sp.
TGCAAATCTACGAATGCCGCGCGAAAAAAGATCGGGGCGGGGAATACGAATGGGCGTTCGTCGCGCCCGAAGCGGACCTCTTCGACGCCGCCGGCAACCGCATCGGCAAACACTACGCCGGTCCGCATTGGGAGGCGAAGGACGGCAGCCGGATCGCGGGCACGGTGAAAGAAAACGCCGCAGCGCCGGTGGCCGATTCCATCCCGTGGCTGCTGCTTGCCGCGAAGCCGGCCGGCCCGCTGGGAGCGTTCAGCCGCATCACGAGCGTGCAGCGCGTCAACACCGCAGGCGGTGTGGCGCCGAAGGCCGGCTGCTACGAAGCAGTGGCCGGCACGCGGGCGCGCGTCGATTACTCGGCGGATTATTACTTTTTCACGCGGAAGTGACGGAAACGGGACTCGCGCCGCCGACGCCGGCGGCGTGTTCTACTCGGCGCGGATGCCGGCTTCCTTGATGATTTTCGCCGTCGTTGCGATCTCCGCCCTGATCAACGCCGCCAGCGCTTCCGGTGTATCGCCGACGACTTCGATCTGCGTCTCGTGGAATTTCTCTTTCACCTCGGGACGATTGAGCGCGCGCACGATCTCCTGGTTGAGCCGCGCGACGATGGCCGCCGGCGTTCCGGCCGGCACGAAGATGGCAAGACGCGACGACACTTCGTAACCGGGCAGCGTTTGCGCCACCGGCGGCAATCCCGGCATCAGCGGCGTGGCGTGGGCGCCGGTGATGGCCAGCGCGCGCAAACGGCCGGCCTTGACGTGCGGCATGACGGAGCCCGGCACGCCGAACATGTATTGCGTCTGCCCTGCGATCAATTCGGTCAGCGCCTGCGATGCGCCCTTGTAATTGATACGCGCGACGTTGATGCGCGCCATCGACCGGAACATTTCGCCCGCAATATGCACTGAATTGCCGTTGCCCGAGACTGCGTAGTTCAATTCGCCCGGCCGCGCGCGCGCCAGATCGATCAGGGCCTGCACGGATTTCGCCGGCACCGTCGGATGCACGACGAGGATGTTCGACGCTTCGGTCACCGTCGTCACCGGCGCGAAATCGTTGACGCTGGAGGCCACGTTGTCGCGCATGAACGGCAGCATCCACAAGGTCTGTCCGACCAGCAGCAGCGTGTAACCGTCGGCCGGCGCTTTTGCCGCGATGTCCGCCGCGAGCAGACCGCGGTTCTCGACGATGACCTGCTGGCCGAGCGCCGCACCCAGCGGACCCGCGATCAGGCGCGTTGCAAAATCGCTGCCGCCGCCCGCGGCCGCCGTGATGATGCGCACGTGCGTCGCGGGATACGCCTGCGCCCTGCCCGCGCACGGCGCGCCGAAGACACCGGCCGCCGCGCAGAGAATACAAAATACTTTTTTCACGCCCGCTGTGCACCCGCCCGAAGTCGAGCCGCAATCATAGTGCAATGGCTGCATGCGGGGAATCCGTCGCTGTCGTTATAATCGGGTGAAATGCGATCACACAGGGGTTCGACTTGAGCAGACTGCACGCGATGGAGCGCGACGCGCTTCCAATCGATCAGCGCCGTTTTCACGATGCGGTGAAAGCGATCCGGCGGCGCCCGGTCAGCGGCCCCTTTATCGTGCTGATGAACAGCAGCCCCGACCTCGCCGCGCGCTTCGCCCACCTCGGACATTATTTTCACTCGCGCGGACAGGCCGACGAGTCGGTGCTGTCGATGCGCGTGCGCGGTTTCGCGTCGCTGATCGGCTCGCGCGCGCTGAACGCGCCGTACGAATGGGCCGCGTGGGTCAACTGGGCGCTGGAAGCCGGCGTGCCGCAGGCGACCGTAGATGCCATACGCGAAGGCCGGCCGCCGCAGAACCTGACGGCCGAAGAAGCGCTCATCACCGACTTCTGCATGCAATTGATCTCGGGCAACCATCGCGTCAACGCCAACACCTTCAAGGCCGCGCTGGCTCACTTCGGCGCGCAGGGGCTGGTCGAACTCGTCGTCACGCTCGGCTACTTTGCGATGATTGCGCTCCCGCTCAACGCCTTCGAAATCGGCCTGTCGGGCGAACAGCAGAAACTGCGCAAACCGTTCGCGCCGCTCGAAATCACCGGCACGCCGTGGACCGGCGCCGCCGCGCCGCGCACCAACCTGCCGTCGATCTCCGCCGCGGTCACGGCGTCGCCGCGGTTGCCGCTGCTCTCGGCACATGACGACGTCGCGCCGGAACACCAGCATTTTCTCGACCGCATCGTACTCACGCGCGGCTGGATCTCCGGCGTCTTCCAGGTGCTGCTGCACTCGCCCGACGCGGCGGCGCGCATCGCCCATATCGGCGCGTTCTTTCTCTACGAAACCGTCCTGCCGGCGAAAATCCGAACGCTCACCTGGCTGATTGCCGCGCGCGAACTCGATTGCAACTACGTCTGGCAATCGAGCGTCAGTGCCGCGCGCACGGCCGGCGTCGGCGCCGGACTGATCGCCGCACTGGAGGACGACCGCGCGCCCGCCGGCGCCGCCCCGGCAGAGAAGCTGTTGTTCGAATATTGCCGCCAGCTGCTGCGCGACAATCATCACGTCGGCGACACGACTTATCAGGCGATGATAGTCGAATTCGGCACGGCGGCCACCGTGCAGATCGCCGCGACCATCGGTTACATCGTCATGCTGGGCCTGGTCGCCAACGCTTTCGACATCGCGCCGCCGCCGGACGACCAGCGCCCTGCACTGTAAGCGGCGGCTTTGGTCGTGCGCGAAATGGTAAAGTTTGCCCGCACTATGAAAATTGCTCACGTGAAAGCGCACTGAGATGGTGACCCCTGCTTCGTGGTTCGGACAAACCGGACTGCCGGAATCAAGGCTTACAGCATGCTGATCCAGC
>CAZEAX010000595.1:0-2832 GCA_964510405.1 uncultured Streptomyces sp.
ACAAATATCCCGCGCCGCCGCATGCCATCTTATCCGGCCGACCCTATCGCCACGACCGAATCCGGCTCGCTTATGTCTCAGCCGATTTGCGCGACCATGCCGCCGCATATCTCCTCGCAGGACTCATTGAGCAGCATGACCGGTCGCGTTTCGAAACGATCGCAATTTCGTTTGGCGCAGATCCCGGCAGTAAAATGCAAGCACGCTTGAAAAGCGCATTCGAGCGGTTTATCGACGTATCGGATAAAAGCGACGTCGAGATCGCGAATCTGTTGCGCGCGCTGGAAATCGATATCGCCGTGGATCTGATGGGTTTTACCAATCGCGCGCGCGCGGGGATATTCGCCTTGCGTCCGGCGCCGGTTCAGGTCAACTATCTGGGCTACCCCGCGACCATGGGCGCCGGTTTCATCGACTACATTTTCGCGGACCGTTTTGTGATCCCGGAGGAGCGCCAATCATCTTACGCGGAAAAGATCGTCTGGCTGCCTGAAACATTCCAGGCCAACGACCGCGGGCGCCGTATAAGCGAGCTTGCGCCGACTCGCGCGGATGCAGGATTGCCGGAGCGGGGATTCGTCTTCTGCGCGTTCAACAATACGTACAAGATAACGCCGGACGTGTTTGACATCTGGATGCGGTTGCTCTGCAAGGTCGAGGGCAGCGTATTGATGCTGCTCGGTCCCAATGAGACAGTTCGACAAAATTTGCAGGCTTATGCGCAGGAACGCGGCGTTGATGCCGCGCGTCTCCGGTTCATGCCGCAAATCGCTTATGCCAATCATCTGGCCAGATACAAAATCGCAGACTTGTTTCTCGACACTTTTCCATATAACGCAGCGACGACCGCCAGCGACGCCTTATGGAGCGGCCTGCCATTGTTGACGTGCGCAGGCAATGCATATGCCGCGCGCCATGCGGGCAGCATATTAAATGCGATCGGATTGCCGGAACTCGTCACGAATTCGCTTGAGGAGTACGAGGGTCTGGCATTGAAGCTGGCGACCGATGGCACGATGCTGGCCGGAATCAAATCGAAGCTTGCGCGCAACCGTATGTCTTATCCATTGTTCGACACCGACCGCTTTCGCCGCCATATCGAGGCGGCTTACACGACTATGCGGGAGCGTTCTCAGCGCGGCGAGCCGCCGGCGAGCTTCGCCGTGCCGGCGATCGACTAATGATTGCTCCCGCGGGTGCATGTGATTGTCACATGCACATTTTCGACGCACGTTTTCCGCTTGCCGCCAAAGCGCGGCGTCAGGAGCCCGACGCGCTGGTTCCCGCGTACCGCAAAGTACAACAAGCACTGGGCCTGGAGCGCGTCGTCGTCGTGCAGCCCACCGCCTATGGCAAGGACAATCGCTGCACGCTCGAAGCGCTTGCGAAATTTGACGGTGCTGCGCGCGGCGTTGCGATCATCGATGATGCGACCAGCGACGCCGAAATCGAGCAGTTGACCCGCGGCGGTATGCGCGGCGTGCGCTTTCGCATGACCGGCGACCCAGAATTGCCGTGGGAGATGCTGCCGCGAATGGCGGCACGCCTGGCGGCGCACGGCTGGCATATCCAGTTCCAGATGGACGGCCGCGAATTGCATACGCGAGACGCTCTGCTCAAATCTCTGCCCTGCGAACTGGTCGTCGAGCACATCGGCAAATTTTTTGAACCGGTCGGCGCGGAGCATCCCGGGTTCCAGGCGCTGTTGCGGCTTATCGACGGCGGACGCTGCTGGGTCAAGCTGTCGGGCGCTTACATGATGTCGAAATCCGGGCCGCCGTTATACAAAGATATCGGCGTGCCGGCAAAAGCGCTGGTCGCGCATGCCCCGGAGCGCATGGTATGGGGAAGCAACTGGCCGCATCCGATGTCGACCCGTGACACGATGCCGGATGACGCGCAATTGCTCGATCTGCTGCACTACTGGGCGCCGGATGACGTGACGCGGCGGCGCATACTGGTCGAAAATCCCGCGCAACTTTATGGATTTTGACGTGGTTAGACTGCGTTAAGCGCGCCGACCTGAATTTCGCCCAGATGCAGGCCCGGCTCGCAAGCCGGGCGCAGGGAACTTGCAGCGGCGTGTTAAAATCCCAGTGAGTGAATGCGGTGCGGGGCGCGGGAAAGCCGTTGTGTTTTACACGACTTAGGCTTCAAAAAAAGGGTTGCCATGGGCGACGCGGTGCTGATCACCGAAGACTACCGGAAGATGCAGCAACAGCTGCACGAGAATCCGAAATATGGCGTCGCGTCCGTGCAGTACGCGCCCATGGTGGCGCAGGTTGCGGAGGCCCTGGGCGTGCGGGAGATGCTCGACTACGGCGCGGGCAAAGGGCGGCTGGGTGAGACGCTCCGGCAAATCATGAAAAACCCGCCCTCAATCCGGCACTACGATCCCGCAATTCCCGAGTGGTCGGCACGACCCGAACCCTGTAGTTTCGTCGCGTGCATCGACGTGCTCGAGCACATCGAACCCGACCTGCTCGACCACGTGCTCGACGATTTGCAGAGAGTGGTCTTGGGCGTGGGCGTATTCACGGTCCATATCGGCGCCGCGAAGAAAGTCCTGCCCGATGGACGCAATGCCCACTTGATTCAAAAGCCGGCGGCGTGGTGGATGCCGAAATTTTTTGACCGTTTTGGACTATTGACCTTCGATCGCATGCCGTCAGGTTTCTGGATTGTGGTCGACCGCAAGCAGGGCGAGCGGTAACGCAGGGTTTTTCGCGTCTTGCCGTTCGCAACATCGCTAGCCGGCTGGCGTAAACAGTCAGTCTTCGTTCCGATTTAAATCCCGCTTAAGTTCGGCGAGCGCTGCATCCCAGTCGCCGC
>CAZEAX010000596.1:0-2808 GCA_964510405.1 uncultured Streptomyces sp.
GAGATCGGTCACCGCGCTGCCGGCCTCGGGCTCGGTCATGCCGACCGTGATCACCGATTCGCCGGCGAGGATTTTCTTGAGATAGCGGTCCTTTTGGTCGCGCGTGCCGTATTCCGCGAGTACCCGCACCGGGCCGAAATTGCCGGCCTGGATCACGTCGGCACTGCGCGGGCACACTTGCGCAACGGTTTCGATCGCGAGGATCGCGTCCATCAGCGAGCCGCCCTGGCCGCCGTCTTCCTCCTTCATCGCGATGCCCATCAGACCCTGCGCGGCAATCAGTTTGGAGACGTCCCACGGATGCTCTTCCTGGTGCGCACGCGCGAGCGCGCCGGCGGCGAGATGCTTTTCGGCAAAACCGCGTACCGAGTCGCAAAACATTTGCTGCTCCTGGCTTAATGCGAAATCCATGATTGAACCTTCTCTAAAAATCAGTCGGCGCGCATGCCCGTCGCTTTTACGACCTGGGCAAATCGCGCGATCTGCGCTTTGATATACGCGGTGAATTCCTGCGGGGTATCGCTCACGAGTTCTGCGCCCTGGCTCGAGGCATGCTCCTTGGTGGCGGGATCGCTCGTCATTTTGACGATCGCCGCGTTGAGCTTCGCGATCAACGCGGGCGGCGTGCCCGCGGGCGCGAGGATGCCGTTCCACGCGCCGATGTCGAAACCGGGCAGTCCCGATTCGGCGACGGTCGGCACGTCGGGCAAGGTGGGTGACCGCCGCGGGCTGCCGATTGCAATGACACGCAAACGTCCGGCTTGAATGTGCGGCAGCGCCGAGGGCATCGTGACGAAACTCATCTGCACTTCGCCCGCGATCAGCGCGGTGAGCTGGCCCGCCGTGCCTTTGTACGGCACCTGCACGATGTTGACCTTGGCCATCAGTTTCAAGAGTTCGGCGCCGAAATGCGCGGACGCGCCGGTGGTCCCCGATGCGTAATTGAGTTTTCCCGGCTGAGCGCGTGCGAGATCGATCAGCTCTTTTACGTTCTTGACCGGCAGCGCCGGATTGACGAGCAACAGGCTGTGTGTCAGCGCAACGAGGCTCACCGGCGCGAAGTCCTTGATCGGATCGTACGGGAGCTTCGCGTGCAGGCTCGGCAACACCGAGTGGCTCGTGTTCGACATCAATATCGTGTAACCGTCGGGCGGCGCCTTGGCCGTGGTTTCCGTCGCGATGATGCCGCCGCCGCCGGGCTTGTTGTCGAGCACGATGGTCTGACCGAGGGTCTCGGTCATCGACCGGCCGACTGCGCGCGACAGAATATCGGTGCTGCCGCCCGGCGCGGAAATGACGATCATGCGGATCGGCTTGTTGGGATACGGCTGCGCGATCGCCGCGTGCCCGCCGGCAACCGCGACGATTGCGATGAGGCGCGCTGCGGCATTCAGTTTGATTGCCACGGCAAAGTTACGCCTGCAGCAACGGGCGCAGCTTGCGCGCATCCGTGAGTTTCTCGAGGTTCCACACCGCGTCGCAGAGCTTGCGTGCACGTGCCTTGCCGACGACAGGCGCGAGCAGATCGAAGCTTTTTTCATCGACTTCCGAGCGGCGCATCGGGCTGTCGCTGGTGCCGCGCACGGCCTTGACGTGCAGCTTGAGTTCGCGGCCGTCTCTAAGCTTCAGTTCGACGATACCCTGCCGGCTCGGCATCACGCGCGTGAGTTCGTCGTCGCCAAAGAGTTCGATCCGGCTCCTGACGTCGAGCACTTTGCGGTCGCGCATGCGCTTTTCGTCGTGCGACGACCTGAAGGTGACGAAACCGTCGATCAACATCACCGCGCACATGTGCTGCATGCAGATGTCCGGCATGTGGCGGTTGTTCACCGTGTTGGCGCCCTGGTGCGAGACGCGCACGACGAGCTTCGCAACGTCGCCGGCTTTGATCTCGTGCTCGCGAATCAAGTCGAGCAATCCGTCGAGCGGCGCCTGGATCGGCGAGCCGACCGACCAGCGCTTGATGTTGGTGTTCATGATTTCGTACGTCGAGCCGAGTCCGCGGACCAGCACTTCCGGCTGCGGCGCGCGGCCATAGGCGACGAAGAAATTGCGCTCGCCGGCGAACACGTCTTCGACCGCCGAGAACCCGTGCGCTACCATCGCCGCCGCCGCGGTGCCGTTGCGCGCGGGCATGCCGCCGAAGTCGAACGCTTTTTCGATGTGCTCTTCGTCGCGCATCCAGCACGACACGCCGGAGGCCTGCTGCGCGGTATACGACAACAAATGCCGCGCCTGGCGTGTATCGAAACCGCACAAGGCGCCGGTCGCGGCCGCCGCGCCGAACATCGGGCCGAAGCTGTGCGTCGAGTGGCCGTCCTCGCGGAATTCGTACGCGTTCAACGAGAGATTGATACGGGTTCCGATGTCGTAGCCGAGCGCCACTGCGCGCAGCAGCGCAGTGCCGTTGCGCCGTTCGCGTTCGGCCATCGCGAGCGCCGCCGGCACGATCGCGCAACCGGGGTGGCACAGCGAAGGCGCGTGCGAATCGTCGGTTTCGTCCGCGTGCCCGAGCATGCCGTTGGCGAGCGCGGCATTGATTGCCGTAGTGACGAAACGGCTGCCGATGACGGTCGCCTCTTTCGCGCCGCCGAGCGTCCTGATGTAGGAAATGGCTTTTTTGCCGGGCAACAGGCGCGAGCCCGACACCATTGCCGCGAAGGTGTCGAGTATATGGTGCTTGGTTTTTTCGGCTACGTCCTTCGGCAGGGCCTTTTTCGGCGCCGCGGCGATATAGGCGCTGACTTCCTGCATGACGGGGGAGATTTGCGGCGCGGTTTTGGTTTTCATGAATTCAATTCACCTGGT
>CAZEAX010000597.1:0-2794 GCA_964510405.1 uncultured Streptomyces sp.
CCTTCGAGCGCGATACCGACGATGTTGATCCCTTTCGCCTGCATGTTGATGGTGTGCTCGTAGGCGCCCGACACTATATCGGCGCTGCTGCCGATCATCGCCTGCAGCGCCTTGGCGCCGCCCGGAAAGTCGACGATCTCCACGTCGAGCCCTTCGTCCTTGAAATAGCCGCGCTTTTCCGCGATCGTCAGCGGCAGATAGTAGAAAAGGTTCTTGCCGCCGACCGCGATGGTAATTTTCGGTTTTTCGAGCGCCTGCGCCATCGCGCCGCATGACGCCATGCCGACTGTCACGAAGACGAGCAAAAACATTATTCTGGTGATACGCATGGCCCCTCCAGTAAGTCTACGATTTGCGGGCGATGCTCACACGCGCCACAAACAGTGTCAAGCCAGCGCCGGCCGCCCAAAAGCAAAGCCCGCAAAAGCGGGCGAAAATCGTGCAACTGCTATTACGTTCCGGTCTACTGTCATCCGGCCCCGTTGAACCGCTCGGGCGCCAGCGGCCGCGGCTCTTGCGGGCACTCCCTGGGATCCGAATTCGCGGTGCAGGGCCGGTACGCTCTCGTTTGCGCCGGCGTCGTCGAATTCATCCCGTACGGGAAAACCGCGCGACCGGCGCTACTTGCTGCGTGACCGTGACTATGACTGTGGCCGCTTCCGCCGTGACCCCGCGCGTATGCGGACATATTCGTCATGGCAACGACGAGAATGGCAACCGCGAGTATCGCTGTTTTTTGCGAGGTCACAAGCCAACCTTTTTCCAAAGTGCGGGGTTCGAATCGCTCAGAGCACAACTTAGGCCGTTAAACTTACGCCTGCCTTACACGCGATGCAGTACTTTGACATTCGCAATTTACTGTTACGCCGCAACGGGCTCGATATGCCGGTATCGCTTCGGATCGCGTTCCAGCTCCCAGAGATCAATGGCGGTTTGCATGCGCAGCCAACTGTCGGGCGTCGTATTCGTGAGTCGTCCGATCCGAACCGCCATATCCGGTGACATAGCACGCTTTTCAAGCAGCAGTTCCGACACGGAAAGTCGACTCACGCCAAGGCGTTTCGCCAGTTCGGACTGCGACATTTTGAGCGCCGGCAGCACGTCCTCGCGCAGCAGCTCCCCTGGATGGGTTGGCTTGCGCTTCGGATCTCTTAAACTCTTCATCAGTGATAATCCTCCAGATTTACGTCGGCTGCGTCGCCGTCGACAAATCCGAAAGTGATTCGCCAGTTGCCCGAGGTGAGGATGTGCGGCCCAATTGCATTACATCTTCTATTTGTCCGGCTTCTAACTGCCGGGCACCAATCCCAGCGTCTGTTCCAGCCGCGTTGCGACTTGCCTGAATAGCGCGGGAGATATTTTGCCCAACCGGGCGGCATCGGAGGCTTCGATGGTCGCGATTTTTGCGGTGCGGATCACGGAAGGCGCGGGAAGGCCGGCTGCCGCCAGATTGGTTACCGGCACGTCGCCGGGCCACCCCCGGTTTGCCGCGCTGGTAATCATGATGACCCACAACAGTCCGTGCGCCTCCTCAATGCCGCTCGCCGATACGACCAGCGCTGGTCGCGACTGCCGTGTCGGGCGATCCGGCACCTTGATGACGTCACCTTGCCTAAAGCTTGCCATAGGCCTTGGCGTCCGCTTCGGAGCTCCATTCATGGAACGTGCGGAACGGATCGTCTGTCATGCCACCGCGCGCGGCTTTGGTCACGATAACGCGCTGATCGACAATTTCGTACATCAGCTCATCGCCTGCCTGAAGGCGCAAGGCAGCGCGGACCGGCTGGGGAATGGTGGTCTGCGCCTTGGTCGTAAGTTTGCTGGTGATCATGATGGCCTCGATGCAAGCAATGTAAGGAATTTTGTTATGGTAAGGATTTTCCTTGTGCGTGACAAGCGCTGGGCAAATGACGGGGCGGCGCACCTTTTTCCAGACTTTTTGATTTTCCTTTGCGTCCTTCGCCGCTAAGCTTTGGAGCGGTAATTAACGTCCGACCGCCCATTGCGCATTGCCTTCTCCCACCACCACGAACGGCGCCCATAAAGCCGGATGCGCGAAGTAAGGTTTGTCGGTGCGCGCCATCAGCGCGAGCATAGAGCGGCGCAGCGCCTCGGCTTTCGACGCGCCCTTCGCGGACTCATCGAACATGCGCGTAGTGAGCGCCACCGCCGCGTCCGAACTCACGGCCCAATGCGAAACGAGCAGCGATCTCGCGCCAGCGTAGAAGAATGCGCGCGCAAGTCCGGATAGTCCTTCCGCGCCCGGCGTGCCGTCCGGTGCCGCGGTGTTGCATGCGGAGAGCACCACCCAATCCGCGTCCAATTTGAGTTGCGAGATTTCGCCCGCGGTCAGCAACCCGTCATCGAGTTCGCTGCCCTTCTCCGGCGGCGTGAGTACCAGCGCCGGTTCAGCGAGTCCCCTGAAGTCACCCGCCATCAATCCGTGCGTTGCGAACGCGAGGTTGCGATAGCGAGTGAGATCGGCTTCTTTTACCGCGCGTTCCGTCGCTGCAGCCCCCAACCGAATTGACGTCGTCGGAGCTTTCAGTGCAACGGCGATGGCGCGAAGCTCGCCAGCGGACTCGGGAAGTCGCGCGAGCTTTCTCACTTCATCTACATCGGCCACCGCGCCACGCGAATAGAGTGCCGCGACTTTTCCCTTGCGAGCGTCATCGCCCGTGCCCTCCAGCACCGGATCGCCAAATCCGCTGAAAGGCTCGCGTGAAGCAGGCGCTTTCGCGAACTGGCGAAGTGCGCGCAATGAGCCTGCGGCCGGCAGCACCGTGATCGTGTA
>CAZEAX010000598.1:0-2792 GCA_964510405.1 uncultured Streptomyces sp.
CGCGATCAATGCGGTGACGAGCACGGGACAAGTGACGACGGCGAGTGTGACGCTAACCGCAAATAACCTGGGCAAAACCTACGGAAATGCATTTACCTTTACCGGCACCGAATTCACGACGGTCGGATTGCAGGGCGGAGAAACTGTCGGTAGCGCGACGCTAACCAGCGCGGGCGCCGTGAACACGGCGCACGTGGTGGGTGGCCCATATGCGATCACGGCCGGTGGCGCGGCGGGCGGCACGTTCACGCCGTCTGACTACACGATCAGCTATGTGAACGGCGTGATGACGGTGAATCCGGCGGCGCTGACTATTCAGGCCAATAATGCATCACGTCCGCTTGCGGTGGCCAATCCTCCGTTCACCGCCACCTACACCGGATTCCAGCTGGGCGAGACGCCGGTGGTGCTGACAGGGGTGCTCGCGTTTACTACGCCGGCGATTATTGCGTCGCCCGCGGGAGCCTATCCGATAACGCCATCGGGTCAGTCGGCCACAGACTACGCTATTACTTATGTCAACGGCACGCTTACGGTCGGCACGCAAACAACGCCCGGCGTCATCGGCGGAATCGTATTCAATCAGCTCGTCGGACTGCAGCAATTGGGCTACTCGGACGCGACCCGCACGCTGCCGAATTGCGTAGAGAAGAGCGCTTCCGCTTCGGGTGGCGCGGCGATCGCGAGCATAACGGTCGCGGCAGGCGGGCAGTGTGGCGCTAAAGCTGGCAGCTCGCTCGACGTGCCGAGCGCAGGCTCTAGCGGGGATTAACCGGCAGAATTTCCGTCGCGGAATACGCGATTGCCGTCGGTTTTACGAACAGGCAAGTTTGCGCTTCGGCGACGAGGCTTTGCCGGCGCGCTGAATCCTTCAAACCGAAGAGCATGGCGCGCAAGGTATCGTGTTTGGCGAGCAGCGCCGTTACGCGGTTGACTTCGGGCACGGGCGCCGGACCGCTGGGAACGGCATAAAAACTCGGTGGGGAAAACTGGGCGACGCCCAATAATGTCGCGTCCGTCATCCTGGTGTCGACCAGGTCGCCATGCTCGATGTTCACGTTCTCGGGCAGTTGCGCCAGCTCCGTCACGTACTCGCCGCGCAGGGGATTCTCGATCCGCACCTCGGCCCACAATTCGCGTTGTTCCGGATGGCGGACCAGTTTCTTTTCAATGAACAGGCCGCGGGATTCGCGCACGTATACGCGCTCGACTTGGCCGGTCAGATGACTGCCGTCGGCGCCATGTGCAGGCGCAGATGTCGCCAGGGCGGCGAGCAGAAGTCCTGGTGCAAGCTGTTCGAATTTCATGATGACGCTCCTGAGAACGAATGTCCGGGCGCTGCACGCTATGGCGGGCCCTCATGCCCCTGTTATCGACCGGACGCGGCCAAATCTTGAGGCCGGTCCGGCGATCCTTTCGGGATGCTTAGGAGCGTCGTCGCGACTGCCCGCCGCGGCAGGAGTTCGGAGAGGCTGTCCAATGAGTTAATACGGGAATTCCGCGCCTAGGCGGGCCGGCGGAAGTCGAGCTGGCGCCACGCTTCATATACGACGACCGATACCGCGTTGGCGAGGTTGATGCTGCGGCTGGCAGCGGTCATCGGGATCACCAGTCGCGCCCGGGATTCAAAGGCATCGAGTACGGATTGCGGCAGTCCGCGCGTTTCGGGGCCGAAAACGAATGCGTCGCCGGCCTGAAAGCGGGCCTGGTCGTAGCGTTCACGACCGCGCGTGGTCAGCGCAAACATGCGATGGCCGTGCAGGCTGGCGAGGCAGCGTTGCCAATCGTCATGCACGACGCAATCGATGTGTCCGCGGTAATCCATGCCGGCTCGCTCGAGCTGCTTGTCGGACAGGGAAAAGCCGAGCGGGCGCACCAGATGCAGCCGGCACCCGGTATTCGCGCACAGGCGCATAATATTGCCCGCGTTGGGCGGGATTTCAGGCTCGTACAGAACAATTTCAAACATCGCTAAAGTTCCCCGCGGCGTTGTCGAGCTTTATGAAACACGTAAACTTGCCGCCCTTGATGGTACACAATGTGCTAATTTTAGAGTCTTTGTTCGGCATCAACTGACGCATTGGAACTGCTATGGCCCGGCCCGAAAAAGTTCGCCTTGGCGAAATCCTCGTTCAACAAAAGCTGCTGACGCCCGAGAAGCTCAAGCTCGCGCTCGACGAACAAAAACGCAGCGGACGCAAGCTGGGCCGCGTCTTCATCGAACAGGGCTACGTCACCGAGGAAGAAATTTCCGAGGCGTTGGCGAAGCAACTGCAGATCCCTTATATCAATCTCAAATATTACAACCTCAAACCCGAGGTTACGCAGAAATTGCCGGAAACCCAGGCCCGTCGCTTCCGCGCGATCCTGCTCGAAGACAATCCCAAGGCTTACAAAGTCGGCATGGCGGATCCGACGGATCTCAATGCCTACGACGAGATTTCGCGCATCCTCAAACGCGAAATCGAAATCGTCGTGGTTACCGAATCGCAACTGCTCGAAACAGTCGACCGCGTATATCGCCGCACCGGCGAAATCAGCGGGCTCGCCCAGGAACTCGGGGCCGAACTGGGCGACACCGCGGTCGATTTCGGCGTGCTTTCGACAACGCCCGGGCTCGAGGAGGCGCCGGTCGTCAAATTGCTGCAATCGGTGTTCGAGGATGCAACGCAGGTGCGCGCGTCGGATATCCACATCGAGCCGCAGGAAAAAAAGCTCATCATCCGGTTTCGCATCGACGGCTTGCTGCATTTGCAGACCGAGGCCGATTCCAAGATCGCTTCCGCGCTCGT